>JAZGGN010000089.1:0-6461 GCA_036480475.1 Gammaproteobacteria bacterium | reverse complement strand
AATCCAATCATGGCGAGGTGCAAACCATTGACAATCTCCAGGAGCCACTTGCTAATGTGCAACGTGAGGATTTTTATAACTGTATCATACGTGCCGTAGAAAGCTTGCCAGAGCGAGAGCGTATGGTGCTTGCTTTTTATTATGATAAAGATCTTAATCTGAAACAAATTGGTAATGTGTTGGGAATTACTGAGTCGCGAGTGTGCCAAATTCGCACACAAGCCATGCTGAAAATACAAGAAAAAATGCCAGATAGTTTTTTGTAAGGAACGGTCACGAAATAACTTCCGGTTTTTGCTTTCAGATTTATGTCAGATTGAATGGTTACGATTGAGAAAAACCGCAGGACTACTCGGGGTAATTCGAGGATTTTTCAATTGTCCTGAGTTAAGTTAGTCAGGACAGGCGTAACGATTCAAGGTGATATGAAGATGAAGATAAAAACCGGAAGTTATTTCGTGACCGTTCCTAAAACACTAAAAGAACATGGATGATAATGCGCAACGCATCGATAAAAATTTTATTCACTGGGTTCGCCAGCAGAATTTTCCACAAGCGCGCAGTCATACAAGTGTGCAACAAGCTGGTTTGGATCAACAAACGTTCATCAATTTATTCGATTCACAATTAAAAAGTCGCCATATTGATTTACAAGCCCGAATTTTAAAGCGCAAAAATCTTGCTTTTTATGATATTGGCAGTAGTGGTCACGAAGGCAATGCGGTGATTGGCTTTGTGTTTCCTTATACTGATTTAGCCTTTTTACATTATCGCAGTGGCGCTTTATTTATTCAACGCACCAAGCAATTAGCGCATTTAGATCCAGTGAAGGATATTTTATTGTCTTTGGTCGCTTCAAGCAAAGATCCCATTGCGGCTGGACGGCATAAAGTGTTTGGCAGTGTTGAATTGAATGTGCCGCCACAAACCAGCACAATCGCTTCACAAGCTCCTAAAGCCATTGGTGCTGCTTTATCACTCCCTCGGGCGCATGAGTTAAATGTTAAGCATAATTTGGCGGCAGACGGTGTTGTTTTATGCAGCATCGGTGATGCTTCATTAAATCATGCCAGTATGCAAGCCGCATTAAATGCGGCCCAATGGATCGCGCGCGACCGTTACCCTTTGCCGCTTATTTTTATTTGTGAAGATAATGGGTTTGGCATTTCAGTGCCTACGCCACCGGATTGGGTGGAAGCCAGTGTGCGTAATCGCCCGGGGATCAAATATATTCAAGCGGATGGCTTGAATTTAGCCGATATTTATCAAGCTGCTAAACAGGCAGAAACGGTTGCTAGAGGGCAAAAAAAACCGGTGTTTTTACACAGCCGATGTGTGCGCCTATTGGGACACGCGAGTTCTGATTTGGAAAATCAATATTTATCCACAGAATCAATTGCTGCGCATGAATTGGATGATCCTTTATTGCATAGCGCACGCATCCTCATCGAAAACAAGTGGATGAGCAGTGAGGATATTATCAATTATTATGAAAAAATAAGAAATGAAATTTCTGAATTGGCACAACAGGTCATCAATCAACCTAAACTAGCAAATACAAAAGAAGTGATGCGTGCGCTTATTCCTAAAATAAAATCTGCACAAGATATTGCGCTTCCTGATGAAGCTCAGCGACAAAAGATATTCGCAGAACAATATGAGCAATTCGATGTTAAGCGTGATTTACGCCAGCAGATTAATTTTGCTTTAACCGATCTTATGTTGCAATACGACAATATCGTACTATTTGGTGAAGATGTGTCTAAAAAAGGCGGGGTATACCGGGTGACCTCAGGCTTGCAACAAAAATTTGGCCACCGCCGTGTTTTTGATACCTTGCTTGACGAGACAATGATCCTAGGTACAGCAATTGGTTTAGCGCATAATGGTTTTCTGCCGATCCCTGAGATCCAGTTTTTAGCTTATCTACATAATGCGGAAGATCAATTACGGGGCGAGGCGGCAACTTTGCCATTTTTTTCTAATGGTCAATATCGTAATCCAATGATTATCCGTATCCCGAGTTTTGCTTATCAAAAAGGCTTTGGTGGCCATTTCCATAATGATAATTCAATTGCCGTAATACGTGATATTCCAGGGCTCATTATTGCTTGTCCATCCAATGGCGATGATGCTGCAAAAATGTTGCGTACTTGTGTTGTTTTGGCGCATGCTCAGGGACGAGTGATTATTTTTTTGGAACCAATTGCGCTATACCGATGTAAAGATTTGCACGAGTCAGGTGATCAAGCATGGTTATCTACTTATTCAGATCCCAGTGAAACTATTGAATTAGGGGAACTGGGTTTGTATGGAAATGGCCAAGATATTGCGATTATTAGCTATGGTAATGGTTATTATTTATCACGGCAAGCCGTAGAAATTTTGCGCCAACGAAAAATTAATGTCAGAGTTATTGATTTGCGCTGGTTGGCGCCTTTAAATGAAGTAGAAATTATCAAAGCGGTTAGTCCGTGTAAAAATATTCTGGTGGTTGATGAGTGCCGTCGAACGGGTTCTCTCAGTGAAGCTTTGATGACATTATTGCTGGAGAAATTACATCCTTTGCCACCGATCAAACGGATCACTGCTGAAGATAGCTTTATACCATTGGGGGACGCTGCACAATGGGTGCTACCAAGCCGCGATGATATTGTCAAAGTTGCTTCGCAGATGATCGCAGATGAATAATTTCTAAGTGATCACGCCCTAATAGAAATAAAATAAAGTCATTTGCTTGATTTTTAGTTTGTGGTGGGATACAGTCGATATCTATTTAGTTTAATATTAAGGAGTTTTATTATGGAGGAAAAGACACATAGCCTTGATTCTATGGAAGAAAAACTTGAGTCAAACGATATTGATTTTCATGTAAGTCGGCTTGATAGAAATATAATAGAAGTTGAATGCCGTGCTGAGATGAGTACGGTAGAGGATAAAATGAACCGCTTTGGTATTCATCGTCAAAGAACTGACTCTTCAAGACACCAACCCAGCTATTTCAGGCCAGAGATTACCAAGCCACGCATAATATTAACTTACAACCAGGAGACTCCGTATGTAATTTTTACTTCTGGTAGAGATGGTGAGTTTAGGCTGCCAACATCAGAAGATTTTTTCTCCGCATTACAAGCAATCGCAGTGAACTCAGCTGGTCAAGCACAAAGAATAGCGCCTACTTCTTCCTAGCCCAGTTTAGTTGAAACATTTCGCAACAAGTTGAGGGACTCAATCATGTTTAATAAAGTTACCTACTTTTTATATCACTAGATGAATCAAAAAATTGTATGGTTGTCCCGGTCAAATTAGTTGGGAGAGGCTTGCTGTTAACTGCTTTTTTTAGGCGTATGAGGCAGTGAGTGTTGTTTTTGGATGGCTGTTAATATACCGTGTAATAAATTCACTTCCATTTTTTCTAAGCGGATCCGATTGAATAAACGCTTAAGGCGGGATAATAGTCGTTTAGGATTCGTTGGACGCAGGAAATCAATTTCAATTAATAGGGTTTCTAAGTGCTTAAAAAAACTTTCAACTTCATCACTGTTGGCCAAGTCATCATAAAATTTTTGAACTAAGGGTGTAGAGTCCAAGCTGGCCATACGAATTTCATAACATAGGATCTGCACTGCTGCTGCTAAATTAAGTGAGCAGTAGTTTGTATTGCTAGGGATAATCGTATGATAGTGGCAATATTGTAATTCTTCATTACTCAAACCAGATTGCTCATTGCCAAAGAGAATAGCAACTTCCCCTGATTGCATTTCAGACGTGATTTTTTCACCACATTCGCGTGGTGTTATTAAGGAGGTTGGGATCCCGCGGGGGCGCGAACTGGTGCCAATCACCAGACGACAACCATGTAGCGCTTGTTTAATGTCATTGCAAACGGTGGCCTGCTCTAAGATATCATCTGCACCAGCTGCCAATTCAGTAGCTTTGGTATGAGGGAAATACTTAGGCGACACTAAATAAAGTTGCGATAATCCCATCGTCTTTAAAGCTCTTGCTGCAGAACCAATATTACCTGGGTGAGACGTATTGATAAGCACAACGCGCACTTGTGAAAAACTTAATTTAGACATAAAAAATATTACATTTTTTTATTATAGATTTTTAAGTCAATAGACTTGGTTGCTTTAGCAACCAAGCAAGTGATGGCCGCATCGCCAGATATATTAACAGCCGTGCGCGTCATATCAAGTAAACGGTCAACGCCGAGAATTAAAGCAATACCTTCAATTGGGATGCCAACTTGTATGAGCACTAAAGTCAGGGTAATTAATCCAGCACTGGGGATCCCTGCTGTGCCTATTGAAGCCAGCGTTGCAGTTAATATGATCATTAAATACTGTGCACTGCTAAGATCGATGCCATACATATTGGCAATAAATACGGTTGCCACGCCTTGCATGATCACGGTGCCATCCATATTAATCGTTGCGCCAAGGGGTACAACAAATGAGGCGATATATTTCTTGACGCCCAGCTTACGGGTTGTGGTTTCAATCACGATTGGTATGGCGGCGGTACTGGTTGCGATGCTGAAAGCAAAAGCACAGGCTGGAAACATTTTGCGAAAAAAAATAGCAGGGGATAAACCACCGACAAAATATAACATGATGCTGTAAACAACAAATAATTGTACCATCAGCGCAAAAAATACGGTCGCGAAATAGCCAATCAATTGGTAAATTAATGTAAAACCGACTTGAGCAAAGATACTGGCAACCAAACAAAATACACCGTACGGTGCAATCGCAATCACCATACCCAATAATTTCATGATGATTACCTCAAAGTCCTGGAATATCTGTGCAACGCGCTTACCGTGAATGCCAGACCAGGCAATAGCCACACCCAGCAGTATCGAAAATACAATGACTTGTAGTAGATTACCGGCAGCAAAAGCAGCAAAAGGGTTGCCAGGGAAGGCGTTAAGCAACGTATCTTTAACCGAAGTTGAAGTATCTAGGTTAGTAAATGGGTCAGCAATAGCCATTGTCACGCCTTGGCCAACTTGTAATGTGTTAGCAATCAGCAGGGCAATGGTAATTGCCACAGCTGTTGTGAGGATGTAATAAAATAAAGTTCTGAATGCAATACCGGAGAATTTTTTTTGATTGCCGATTTGTGAGATCCCACAGACCAGAGAGATAAATACGACAGGCACAACCAACATGGTTAACAAAGTGATAAAAATCTTTCCGCCAAGGTCGAATATTCCATTGACTAAGTAAACTTGCAATATCCCAGTATCAGGGAATAAGTTCAGCACAATGCCCAAAACGCTACCAGTAAGCATCGCTATAATGATGCTGGTCGTTAATCCCATGCTATGCTTATGTTTTTGGTTCATAAAAGTTGAATGTTGATGCTAAGCTGTAAGCCTAGCACAGAGGAATTGATAATTGTCAATAATGTCGATATACGTTACCTTTAACCCAGAAAAAGCAGCTGCACGAGGCATTCCCTGCAACTGTCTTTTTTAGGCTTAAAGATCCCCTCAAAATGGGATGCCAAAATGCTCTCTTTGACGGATAATGGGTATATGGCCAAACAGTTCAAAATTACGTTATGATTAACCTATGAATACGAATAAACGACCTGCGGGGATCCGTATTGTTGAAGAAACTGGCACCTTACATTGTGGTGGGTACTGGGATGTTGCCAGTGTCGCTAGTCTTGAGAGCCAACTTGATACGATATTCCCTAGAGGGCAAAGCGTCGTTATTGATGGTAGCTCAATCAGTGCGATGGATAGTATTGGTGCTTGGGTATTACAAAAATTAATTGGTAAATTATATGCACAGGATAAAATCATTCGTCTGCAGGGTTTTTCGCCCGCACATGATAGCTTAATTAGTATGGTTGCTGCTGAAGTCGATCATATCAAGCTAGCGCCACCGCCACCGAAGACACCCAACTGGTTTTACCGTGTTGGCCTTGAGGGACACCATAAGTTACGTCAGGGGGATGGCTTGCTCATTTTAATTGGTCAAGTACTCTTAAGTTTTCTCGGGATATTACGGCGACCAAAGCGGTTTCAACTCGGTAGGACGATGGCCATCATCGAGCAAACTGGTTATCAAGCATTACCCATTTTAGCCTTGCTCTTATCTCTAATCGGTGTCGTTCTGGTTTATCAGATGGGGATACAATTAAAGACCTATGGTGGCGAGACTTATGTAGTTTATCTGTCTGGTGCAGCCATCTTACGTGAATTTGGTCCCTTAATTACCGCCATTATCATCGCAGGTCGCACCAGCTCATCGTTTACAGCACAAATTGGCTTAATGAAGGTAAATGAAGAGATAGATGCATTGTCCACCATGGGTATTTCACCCATAGAGCGCATTGTTATGCCAAGAATTATTGGCTTATTGATTTCATTGCCGCTAATTACTTTTTGGGCAAATATGTTTGGTGTGATTGGTAGTATGATGATGACAAAAAGCATGTTC
>JAZGGN010000088.1:0-3535 GCA_036480475.1 Gammaproteobacteria bacterium | reverse complement strand
ACCGTGATAATGTGCCAGCATCGTCCAAAAACGTCGCAGTGCTTGCGCTGGAATTTGAATGCCTAAGGCTGGAATATCTTGTTCCAGGTAAGTGCTGATATAAAATTCTCGCCATTGCCAGCTGTCCGCGGGTGTTTCTGCGAGGAAGGCGGGCGGAAAACCGCCGCGTAACCATAAATCCTGCATATGGCCCGTTTCAAAGTAACTGAATGGCATTAACTCAATGTAAGCAATTCTTCCCGCTAAGCTTTCTGCCGATTGTTTGATCAATTCACGCGAAGCGCTACCCAGAATGAGAAATTGCTGAGATTTGTGTTGATCGACCAGCACTCTGAGCAATGGAAATAGATCGGGTGCGCGCTGAATTTCATCAATGACAATTAGACCCGTTAAATTTTCTAATGCCAACTTAGGTTGTTTTAAGCGGGCGAGATCGGTCGGATCTTCCAAGTCAAAGTAGTTAAGGGGTGACTGATTGGCCTGTGCCTCCAAATATATGCGTGCTAAGGTTGTTTTGCCACATTGGCGTGGGCCAAGGATCGCGACAATCGGGTGGTTGCGGAAATAGCGACTAATGCTGTCAAAGTATTTATCTCGTTTCATTATCGTATTTTACCTTGAAAATCCAGTGCTTGCCACCGAATTTTCAAGGTAAAATATTTAGATGAGGGCTTTTGGCTGTCCGGCTTTCTATAAAAAATATCTTTGAATTCAACAGCTTTGATCAGTTCGCACAAGCTTCT
This sequence comes from Gammaproteobacteria bacterium, assembly GCA_036480475.1. Taxonomy (GTDB): domain Bacteria; phylum Pseudomonadota; class Gammaproteobacteria; order JAZGGN01; family JAZGGN01; genus JAZGGN01. The sequence continues at coordinate 2,792 of JAZGGN010000088.1, read as the reverse complement.
TGATGTCATAGCCTTGTTGTCGTGCGAGATCAGTCATTTTATTATACTGCGCTGCTTCCATTTGTGGTTGTCTGGATAAGATCCACAGATGTTTACGGTTAGGCGTGCCCACTAAAGCATGCCGGTAGTCTGGTGAGAGGTAGAGGATCCAATAGCCACTGTGAAAGGACTTAAAGAATTGTGCTTCCAGCTTACTGTTGGGTTCACCTCGATGATGCCAGGCGATCCCGCGTGAAATAGTAACGTTATCCTGGTTGCCCTTCAGGCAGGTATTGACCATTTCGATGTGATCGCCTGATAATTTGTAGCGAGCCATCGTGCAACGACAGCCTGCTTGCAAAGAATCTGGGAATGCGGAAATTTCATACCATGTGCCCATATATCTTTCTAAATTTACCTGGGCAACGGTTTCTGGTGGATTATCGACGGTAGCGCACCCTAAAAAAAAGAGGGGCAGCAACCATATAAGTCTTTTTGTTAAATTCCTTTTCATAAATTAATTGCTCTTTATTTTGTTATTCTAGTACATCTTGAGAAACTTTTTTATTGAGCGAAGCCATGTTAAAATCAAATCAATTTGATGGTTGTTTTGGGGTTCTGCATGACTTTCAGAAGCTTAAGTCTTTTATTATTCATTTGGCCAATATTGCTTGCTGCTGAACATGGTCCAGATCATGAGCAAGTTACTTTACGTGTTATCCATGAAACCCTGAATATTAATGGGGTAGAGGAGCAAGTGTTTAACATTGTTGGTGAAAAGCCCAATGGTGAGCGAATGTGGGGCTTTCATGGTGAGCAGCAAGATGGCTTCGATGTTAAACTATACAATGACAGCACAGAAGAAACGTCTATTCATTGGCATGGGCTTGAGTTGCCAAACGATCAAGATGGCGTGCCCTATGTCACCCAATTGCCAATCGCGCCAGGAGAGGTGGTTGACTATACCTTTGAATTAATTCAAGCCGGTACTTTTTGGATGCACTCCCATTTGGGGGTACAAGAAAAATGGTTATTGGCCGCACCATTAATTATTACTGCGCCGGATGAGTCGGATAGCGAAATAGGGCAAGAAGTCACGATATTATTTCAGGATTATACCTTTGCTGAGCCGCAAACGGTGTTAGAAGATATTTATGCGGCGGCAAAGCAAACGGGAGATGTTGAGGCGATACCAATGAATGCTTTCCTGGCGAATCGACGCACGCTTTCTGAGCCTGAAATTATCGATATTGTGGCAGGACAAAAAATTAGATTGCGCTTGATCAATGGCGCTGCCGAAACTAATTTCTTTATCCCCCTGGAGAATTTGGCGCGTTCGGTGATTGAGGTGGATGGTGAAAAGATCAATCCGGACACATCAGTAAATCCTCTACAATTAGCCATTGCTCAGCGCATAGATGTGCTTATTGATATTCCTGAAAGCGGTGGTGTTTTTCCGATATTGGCGCAAGCTGAAAATAGTGTGGAACAGACAGGCATTGTTTTAGTGACAGAGGGACCGGTGTCTCCTGATTTAAGTCCTCAAGCAGATGGGCTTGCTGGGCGATTTGATTACATGCAGGAATTAAATTGGAAGGCATTAACACCCTTACCTGATAAAGTCATTGATCGTGAAATCACTTATATTCTTTCTAAAAATACAGACGATGGTGCTTGGGAAATGAATCACCAAGCTTGGCCCAAGATCGAACCAGAAGAAATAAAGCCAGGTGAGCGAGTAAAAATTATTTTGGATAACCAGAGTGACGTGGCACATCCCATGCATTTGCATGGCCATTCTTTTCAAGTGGTGCGTATTGATGATCAGGAAATCAAGGGAGCCATGCGCGATACCATACATGTTTTGCCACGTTCTAAAGTTGAAATTATTTTTGATGCTGATAATTCCGGCATCTGGATGTTTCACTGCCATAAGCTATCGCATATGGAAGTTGGCATGCAGACCACGATCCATTACGAGGGTTATCCACCGCCGGATTATTATTTGGAGCTTATTGGGAGGGCTTAGTTGTTTATTCAGGCTTCTGAAGGAACAAAGGCTAAACGGGCTATTTGTTGAATTTGTGTTAAAATTCATTAAGTTTTCAGTGTTTATGAGCAAAATATATGCAAAAATACGATGTTATTGTCGTTGGTGGTGGTCATGCGGGCACAGAAGCGGCTTTAGCCGCCGCGCGATTGGGGGCGCAGACTCTATTATTGACCCATAATATTGAGACTCTGGGGCAAATGTCATGTAATCCGGCGATTGGTGGAATTGGCAAAGGTCATTTGGTCAAAGAAATTGATGCTTTGGGCGGGGCAATGGCGCGCGCGGCTGATCAAGCGGGCATACAATTTCGCACCTTGAATGCTCGCAAGGGACCGGCGGTGCAAGCAACCCGCGCACAGGCAGATCGGGTTTTATATAAGCAAGCGATCCGTCGTATTTTAGAAAATCAGCCGAACTTAAGTTTGTTTCAACAAACCGTTGACGATCTAATTGTCAAAGAAAACGCGGTGGTGGGGGTTGTGACACAATTGGGTTTGTTTTTGTATGCCGATGCGGTTGTTTTGACCGTCGGCACTTTTTTAGGCGGCAAAATCCACATTGGCAATAATAATTATGCTGGAGGCCGTGCCAGCGAAGCGCCAGCCAATACCTTAGCGCAACGCTTGCGCGATTTACCGTTCCGAGTCAATCGTTTAAAAACCGGTACGCCGCCACGCATTGATGGCAATAGTATTGATTATTCGCAATTGATGGTTCAACCTGGCGATGATCCTCTGCCGGTATTTTCTTTTATGGGTCA
>JAZGGN010000087.1:0-3656 GCA_036480475.1 Gammaproteobacteria bacterium | reverse complement strand
CTTATCCCAAACCGAGGTTAGTTAAAACGCTTTATCCAATTTGATAATTGGTCGAACACTTTATAGTAAGTTAAGTCGACATGCAAAGGCGTGATAGAAACGCAATTGTTATTAACTGCATAAAAATCTGTCCCAAACCCAGCGTCCTGCTCTGGACCAGCCGGACCAATCCAGTAGATGGTTTTATCCGCTGGATCTTTTGCAGTAATGACAGGTTCAGCATAATGACGAGTACCTAAGCGGGTTACTTCATAACCTTTAATTTCATTAAGCGGTACATTGGGCACATTAACATTCAAAATTGTTTCTGTAGGCAGGGGATCAGATTGTAGTTGCAAAACTAAATTTTTAGCGACCGAAGCCGCAGTTTCGTAATGTGGCTCTTCACCACGAATAAGCGATATTGCAATAGAAGGATAACCTAAAAACCGCCCTTCCATTGCTGCTGCAACGGTACCTGAGTACAAAATATCATCACCTAAATTAGCACCATCATTAATGCCACTCAAGACAATATCCGGCTTGGCCTCTAGAAATCCAGTCACTGCCAAATGCACACAGTCCGTGGGTGTACCAGTAATACGGATATAACCATTATCTAATTGTTCTGCCCGTAAAGGATCATGCAGCGTTAACGAATGACTCGCACCACTTCTATTACGGTCTGGTGCAACCACATCTACTTTAGCAATTTGTGTTAAACTTTCAGCAAGAATATTAATACCGGGCGCATGTATACCATCATCGTTAGTCACTAAAATGTACATTGATTCCTCCTAAGCTCATCATCGCCAAGTTTTAGGAGATCCTTGCTCCGGTGCAAGTTAACCAGGAAAATAGGGGGATAAATAAGATCGCCCGTCCCAGCGAACTTAACCTGGGAGCTGTCTCGGCTAACTTGACCCCGACAGGAAACCTGGCTGTGATGAATATCAGCTTAGGATACATGATTCTGTGAATAGAAGCACGATCACTTATGAATAAACTTACCGATCAGCGTTTCCAATCTTCCACACTTAATTGTAAATTTAATGCGATGGGTTTACCTTTTGATGAGTACATCAAGCAAACCCAAAATACCATTACACGCTCAAGAACTGATTTAAATAGTGCAAACTGCACACAAGTTATAGCAGCCAACAGCCCCTGTGAGCATGTTCCACACACTGGTAAAGCCACGTGTGCTATCGTCTTACTACATGGCTTTCTCGACTCACCTGCTGTTATGTCAAGCTTATTTGAGCATTATCGTAATAAAAACTATCTGGTCCGGAGCTTACTCTTACCAGGACATGGCACTCGACCTGGTGATTTATTACATGTCCAGTTAGAAGAATGGATCAAGGCAAGCAAGTACACTATTGATTGCTGTCGACGTCAGGCGGACAAAGTTATCGTTATCGGCTTTTCAGCCGGCGCCAGCTTAGCAATTTTACAAGCTTACTGTGAACAAAATTGCGATGCTTTGGTATTATTTGCCCCCGCAATCCGTGTGAAAAGTAAAATAGCTTACTATAGTCACTGGATCAAACTGCTCAGCGGCCGTTGGCAGCGAGCACGCTGGGCAAATGTCGGTGCCGACAATGATTACAGCAAATATCAATCTTTTCCTTTTAATGCCGTTCATCAGATCGCACGTTTAAGTCAACTGACGATAAAAAACTATCAGCGACGACCATTGGGCATACCACAATTCGTTATTATGACGAATGATGATGAAGTCATTGATCCAAAGTCAATCCTACAATATTTTCAAGCCCATCAGGATCCGTACAATCGCATGGTGGTTTATAGTAATCAGGACTTAAAATTTTCTGATCCAAGGGTAAGCGTTACAGCCAGTGCAATGATGGAAAAAAATATATTAGACTATTCCCATGTCTGCTTACCCGTCGCTCCAGAACACAATCACTATGGAGAGAGTGGAAACTACACTGACTTCTTTTACCATCAATCCTCATTGGGTAAGCATTTCACCAAAAACGGTGACGCAGAGTTATTTTTCGGTGCCAACTCATTAAAACATTTAAAAAAATATAATTTAGCACGGCTACGTTATAATCCTCGCTTTAATGCACTGATGACTCAAGTGGATTGCTTTATTGAGAAAGTAGTAGGGTTAGGAACGGGCACAAAATAACTTCCGTGTTTAGCGCTCAAATTCCTGTCCCGGTACTCTGGGATATGCCAGATTGAATCGTTCCGATTGAGAAAAACCGCAGAACTACCCGAGGTAATGCGAGGATTTTTCGATTGAGCAACGAGTTAAGATGGCGTGAAGGTGAGATGCAAAACGGGAAGTGTGTCGTGCCCGTTCCTTAGATTAAGCAGTACACTGCAACGCCCCACCCTGACTATCAACCTTTGAAATACGTGCACGACCATTGCGACTAACGATAATTGCCCGGGCATACTGCGATTTTCCACTGATTGGGCAAATGATAAAACTCCCGCTCATGGCTTTTCCCATACCACTGGGATCCATTTGTATTATGCGGTTAGAGAAAAATCCTCGCCAATTAATTTGCACCGCAAATTTATCGGCCTGCCAAACTCGGATCACTTCATCACCTGTGTCAACACGTCCATTTCCCTGTTGATCAAAAAATAATATTTGCCCCTCGGACCAATCACCATTGCAGTCTATGCCATCATTGCTATGACAAAAAGTGACGCTCATACCTCTTTCTATCGCACTGACTCGACCCATATTTAAGGCATTCACGATCTGATAAGTTGCCGTTGTCACATGGCTTCGCGCGATATAGTCGCGTCCGATCGGTACTGCAATAATTAATAGAATGCTGATAAGCAATAATACAATGATAGCTTCGAGTAGGGTTGTGCCAATATTACTGGGAACAACCACTAAAATCCGGTAGAGAGTGTAAATTGGAAAAACCCGGTACGATCGTTCGGTTGCTTATTCAGTGGCAAGGCAACACTAAACAATAATGGCCCGAAAGGGGAACGCCACTCTGCAGCGATACCCGCTGAAGTCCTGAGTGGCCCAGATGATGTACCGCGTAAAGCCGGCGGGACATCAACCGCATAGGCATTACCTGCGTCAACAAAAGTACTGATACGCATATTATCGCGACTGATTGGATAAGGTAAGATGATTCCTGCACTACCATTTATTAACAATCCCCCCCCAATGGGGTTGTTTGCGTTATCACGCGGCCCTAATGAATAACTTTCGTAACCACGAACTTGTCCGGGATCTGCAATACCACCAACATATGAATTTTCATAAAATGGCAAACCCTGGGAATTAAACGTGTTACCGTAGCTCACACTGCCCAGCAAAGTAAGAATAAAGTTTTTTACTAAAGGTTGATAAAAACGTGCTAGGTAAGAGACTTTATAATAACTGATGTTGGTTCCATTGATCCCAGCACCACCACCAATGGGGAGCCCATCTCCGGTAGGCGAGGTTGTTGGTACAAATGAGCCAAGCAACGTAACCTGCTGATTGCCACCACGCGTTGGGAAAGGAAAGCGATCGAAAGAATTTCTGTTCCAGCCCGTATTTGCGCGGAATTCACTGAAGCGACGACCATGAGCCAAAACAAAATTTTGATATTGCGCTATACCACCATCTGAAACAATATCTAAATAGTTATAACCATAACCTGCTTGCACACTGTTATTAT
>JAZGGN010000086.1:0-4700 GCA_036480475.1 Gammaproteobacteria bacterium | reverse complement strand
GCAATCCTTAGGTTATACCGCTGTAGGTTCTGGCGATGTTATTAAGATTATTCCAGATAATCGTGCAACGCAATCTGAAGTTGCCGTGAATGAAGGGGATGCCATTGGTGATGAGCGGGTCGTGCAAGTGTTACCGGTGCAATATGTTGCGGCGGATCAATTGGTTCCTATTTTACGTCCTTTATTACCCAACAGTGCTCATATCGCCAGTTATGCGCCAAGTAATTCCTTGATTATTTCTGGCACTTCAGCCAATGTTAATCGTTTGGTAGACATCGTGAGTCGTGTCGACATCTATAAGGAAAGCGAATTTGAAGTTGAAATTATCCCAGTACACAATGCAATTGCGGCAGAACTGACACAAACCATTGAGTCTTTGCAATCAGCACGTAATGATAAGAATAACCAAAAACAAATATATATGGCGGCTGATGATGCCAGTAATAGTATTTTATTAAGCGGCGATTTGGATCGACGTTTGAATATCCGTGTATTAATTTCGCAATTGGATAGCCGCAGTGCACAAATTTCTGGCATGGATCGAGATACACAAGTTATTTACTTGAAATATCTGGATGCCAATGACACGGTGCCCGTATTGGCCAGTGTGGCGCGTGCGCATTATGGTAATGTGGGCACGACCGTTGGAAAATCATCGAATTTACCGAATAGTCGACTTACTTCTAATCTTGGTGCAAATAACTCTAATAATAGCAATAGCAATTCCAATGCTTTTGGTTCGCAATCGGGCTTTGGTGGTGGTGTAAGCAATACTGGGGGTGCGTTTAATAGTTCGACCAGCAATCTTATTGGTGACACCTCAAGTGCCGCCGCAAGCGTTGGTGGTGGCGAGGGGATTGAAATCGCTTCTGATCCAATGACCAATTCACTCATTATTACCGCACCGCCGAGTTTGATCCGACAATTAAAAACAGTGATTGCTCGCTTGGATGTTCGCCCGGCACAAGTCTTAGTCGAAGCGGTAATTGTCGAATTGAGTGAAGAGAGTACTTTAAGTTTAGGGATTGATTGGCAATCAAGACAAACTAACATGGTAGGGGGTACAGAGTCAGACTCGAGTGATGGCGTTGGTGGTTCTATTGGTCAGCTGGCGGGTAATTTTTTTCAGGGAATGACCTCTTCTGGTTCCGGTTTTATTCACGCCGGTGATTTGAATGTTGTTTTAAATGCAATAGCCTCTGATCTCGATTCAAACATTTTATCGACACCGTCAGTGATGGTGCTAGATAATCAAGAAGCTTTGATTTCTGTTGGACAGACCATACCGTTCCCGACAGGCTCATATACGAACTCTGCGGATGGTGGCATGAATCCATTTACCACCTATGACCGTGAAGACGTTGCTTTATCCCTGGCAGTATTACCAAGAATCAATCGTGACGGTTCTATTAATCTACAAATCATGCAGGAGAATGAGGTTGTTCTTGAGGGCTCAGAGTCAATAACCAATTCTTCAGGTGAAGAAATTGGTATTCCTATCACGAATAAAAGTCTAATCCAAACTTCTGTTTTAGTCGAAGATGGTGATATCTTAGTGCTGGGTGGCTTAATCAGTGATGAACGCCAAAATACACGTAATCGTGTGCCTTTTCTCAGTAAAGTGCCGGGCCTGGGTGCTTTATTTCGCAGCGATAATAACGCGACTAAAAAACGAAATTTAATGGTGTTTTTACGGCCAGTCATTATTAACATACCGGAAGATGGTTTGGCAGTCACCGACGGTAAGTATAATTTCATGCGCAATCAGCAATTGATGAGTAGCAAAAATGTGCAATTGCCAGATATCTTACCACCTTGGGGTGAAGGTTTAGCCGCCCCCTTGCCTAGTCCTTTTGGCGCATAGGAGTCAATTGTGGTTCGGGAAATACAAAATAACGATACGACGCAAGCGATTAAAGTCGTGCCCGTCGGTGAAACACCAGAAGCTGAAGCAACAGAGGAATTGCTTAAGTTGCCATTCAGCTTCGCTAAAAATCATGGCGTTGTCTTAGGACAACAGCAAGATCACTGTGTAGAGATTATTCACCATCGCACTTTAGCACTACAGACATTGGCAGAATTGCGCCGCTTTCTCGGTCGATCATTGCGTTTTTTGCAAGTCGAAGAAGAAGCTTTCGTTAAATTACTGACACAGGCCTATGAATCAAATCGTAGCGAAGCCGCAGCGATGTTAGCGGGTCTGGAACAATCACTCGATTTACAGCATGCGGTTGATGCCCTACCAGAGGCATCCGATCTATTGGAAGCTGAAGATGATGCGCCTATTATTCGTTTAATTAATACCTTGTTTGCGCAAGCGATTAATCAAGCGGTGTCTGATATTCATTTTGAAACCGAAGAAGATAATTTGCGCGTGCGTTTTCGTGTGGATGGCATTTTGCAGGAAGTATTAAATCCCAAACGTGGTTTAGCACCTTTCGTGATGTCGCGTATCAAGGTGATGGCGAAACTGGATATTGCTGAAAAACGTTTGCCACAAGATGGCCATATTAGTCTGCGTATTGCCGGACGCTCTATTGATGTTCGTGTATCGACGATGCCGGCAAATCATGGTGAACGCATTGTTTTACGTTTGCTGGATAAAAACAATACCAAGCTTGACCTGAGCACCTTAGGGATGTCAGATGCGACCTTACCGCTGATGGAAAAATTGATTCATGAGCCGCATGGGATTATCCTTGTGACCGGACCTACCGGTTCGGGGAAATCAACCACTTTATATGCGGCTTTATCACAACTGAATACCAAAGAGCGTAATATTTTAACCGTTGAAGATCCGGTAGAATACGATTTGCCGGGCATTAGTCAGACGCCAGTGAATACTAAAATTGGTATGACTTTTGCCAAAGGTTTACGGGCGATGTTGCGTCAAGATCCAGATATAGTGATGGTTGGAGAAATTCGTGATGATGAAACTTCAGGTATTGCGGTGCAAGCCAGTTTGACTGGGCACTTAGTGTTATCAACCTTGCATACCAATACGGCAGTGGGTGCAATTCTCCGAATGCAAGATTTAGGGGTTGAACCCTTTTTATTATCTTCGAGTTTGATCGGTGTATTAGCTCAGCGTTTGGTCAGAAAATTGTGTCCGAACTGTAAGCAGGCGTTCACAGCGTCCGCTAAGCAATGTGAAATGATGGAGATCGAAGTTGATCAAGCACCGACACTCTATCGTGCCGCGGGTTGCGAAGATTGTGAAGATAAGGGTTATCGTGGTCGTATTGGTATTTATGAATTGATTGCTATCGATGAGCAAATACGTGACATGATTTACCAGGAAGGCACGGAGCATGATATTTTAAACCATTGCCGCAAGCATTATCCCAGTATTCGTACCGATGGCTATACCAAGGTGTTAGCTGGGATCACGACATTAGAAGAAGTTGCGCGTGTCACCAGCGAATCTGTTGGACACGTAGACAAAGAGGATGAGGCTTAAGGATGGCTACTTTTGAATATACCGCAGTGAATCAACAAGGCCAGCAGAAAAAAGGCGTGCTTGAAGGGGATGCACCGCGTCAGATCCGCCAGCAATTGCGTGATAAGGGATTATTACCCTTAACAATCAGTACGGCAGCAGATAGAAAAAATCAAGCAGAGCGTCCAAGCTGGCTCAGTTTTCAGCGTAAAATTGGCGCTGAGGAAGTGTCCATGTTGACACGGCAGCTGGCGACATTAGCGCAGGCAGCCATTCCCTTGGAAGAAGCATTACTCACCATTGCAAATCAATCGCAGCAGCCGCGTGTCAGAGCAGTCATGATGGAAGTACGTTCAAAAGTCTTAGAAGGATATTCTTTAGCCATTGCCATGGGGAATTTCCCGAGTATTTTTTCAAAAATGTATCGCGCGACTGTCGATGCGGGGGAAAAATCTGGTAATTTAGCGAATGTGCTTGAGCGCTTAGCTGATCATGTCGAGCAACAACAAGCGGCGAAGAAGAAGATCCGCCATGCGATGATTTACCCTATTTTAATTGTCTCGGTTTCAATTGCCATTGTTTGTTTTTTGATGCTTTTTGTAGTGCCTAATATTATCGAAGTGTTTATTTCCAATGATCAATCATTGCCAGCAATGACAATGGTGTTAATTACACTGAGTGATGGGATGCAGCAGTATGGGATTTATGGTTTTGCCGCGCTGTGTGGATTGACCATATTATGGCGTCGTTTATTAAAGCGCGAAACCTTTAAAATGCGCGTGCATACCTATCTGCTAAAAATGCCAATTTTAGGGAAGATAATCCGCTTAATGAATTGTGCACGTTTCTTTCATACCTTAGGCATGTTGCGTACAGCCGGTGTTTCTATTTTAGAAGCGATGCGTATTGGTGGGTCCTTAGTAAGTAATTTACAGGTTAAAAAAGCGATAGAGACAGCCACTCGTCAAGTGCGTGAAGGTGTTGGTATCAGTAAGGCATTGGGCGATACTGGTATTTTTCCACCTTTGAGTATGCACTTAATTGCAAGTGGTGAAAAAAGTGGAAACTTAGATGCGATGTTACTTCGTGCTTCTGCTTATCATGAGGAAGAAGTGACGACGCTGACAGATACGATTGTTTCACTGTTTGAGCCGATCATGATTATCGTCATGGGTGGGATTGTCTTATTTATTGTGCTGGCGATTTTATTGCCTATTTTCTCGTTGGATCAATTAGCATCGATATAGAAGCAGTTGTCCCG
>JAZGGN010000085.1:0-3521 GCA_036480475.1 Gammaproteobacteria bacterium | reverse complement strand
ATGCCAAAGAAAAAGGGACGATGGTGTCACATGCTTTGCAAGAAAAATTTAAGGCTTACCAACATGAATATGGTGAGCTTGCTTCTGAATTTGAGCGCCGTTTGCAGGGTGAATTGCCCAATGAATGGCTAGAAACAACGGAGTTATTTTTACAACAAACGGTTGCTAAGGCAGAAAGTAATGCCACGCGCAAAGCATCGCAAAATTGTCTGGAAGCCTATGGACCGATATTGCCAGAATTATTGGGCGGCTCTGCCGATCTGGCTAGTTCAAATAATACGTTTTGGTCGGGTTCTCAGGCGATCAGCCATGCTCAGCAGGATGGTAATTATATTTATTATGGCGTGCGTGAGTTTGCCATGTCAGCCATTATGAATGGCTTGGCTTTACACGGTGGTTTTATACCGTATGGTGGGACGTTTTTAGTTTTTTGTGATTATGCACGCAATGCCGTGCGCTTGGCCGCGATGATGAAGCAACGGGTTATTTTTGTTTATACCCACGATTCAATTGGCTTAGGTGAAGATGGTCCAACCCATCAACCGATAGAGCATGCGGCAATACTTCGGCTCACGCCAAATATGTCCGTGTGGCGACCTTGTGATAGTGTCGAAACGACGGTTGCTTGGCAAGTTGCAATTGAACGCAGTGATGGTCCAACCTCATTATTATTTTCACGGCAAAAATTACCTTGTCAGTCACGTGATGAGGATGCTTTGCGTAATATCAGACGTGGTGGTTATATTTTACGTGATTGTGATACACCGCCGGAATTGATTCTTATTGCCACTGGTTCAGAGGTTGATTTGGCGATGCAGGCAAGTGAAATTTTGCAGCAGCAAGGATGGCAGGTGCGTGTTGTTTCACTGCCTGCCGTGGATGTTTTTAGCGCCCAAAGTGAAGCGTATCGAGAGAGTGTCTTGCCTAAATCGGTGATGGCACGCATTGCGGTGGAAGCCGCTGCTGGTGATTATTGGTATAAATTTGTTGGTTTACACGGTGCAGTGATTGGTCTGGATCGTTTTGGTGAGTCTGCACCTGCCGCTGAAGTTTTTCAGTCGCTGGGGATCACAGTTGGGCATATTGTAGAAAAAGCACAGGCTTTATTGGAGGGTTTAAATGGCAATTAAGGTGGCAATTAATGGTTATGGACGCATTGGTCGTAATATTTTACGTGCGTTGTATTTATCAGATCGCCGCGATGAAATTCAAATTGCTGCAATCAATGATGTTGGTGAATTAGCAACCAATGTTCATTTGACGTGCTATGACACCACGCATGGTCGTTTTGCTGTGGATGTTAAGGTTGAAGGGGACAATATGGTCGTTGCCGGCGACAAGATTGCGATCTCTAGTGAGCGTGATCCTGCGGTACTACCCTGGGGTGATTTGGGCATTGATGTGGTTTATGAATGTACCGGTGCTTTTACCAAGCGTGAATTGGCCGCGAAACATTTACAAGCGGGTGCTAAAAAAGTCATTATTTCTGCACCAGCAAGCGATGCGGATCATACGATAGTTTACGGTATCAACCATGATTTATTAACGGCGGCTGATGATATTATTTCTAATGCTTCTTGCACAACCAATTGTTTAGCGATGATAGTGAAGCCGCTGCACGATCAGTTGGGCATAATTTCAGGCTTAATGAATACAGTGCACTCTTATACGAATGATCAACAATTGATTGACAGTAATCATAAAGATTTACGGCGTGCGCGATCAGCAACGCAATCGATCATCCCGACAAAGACTGGCGCGGCGGCGGCTGTTGGTTTAGTGATCCCAGAATTGCGCGGTAAATTAGATGGTTTTGCCACGCGAGTTCCGACGATCAATGTTTCTTTAGTAGATTTAACCTTCAAAGCGGCGCGTGCGACAAGCATTGATGAGATTAATGGCATTATGCAACAGGCCGCACAGAGTCAACTTAAAGACTTGTTGATCATTAATGAGGAACCTTTGGTGTCTTGTGATTTTAACCAAAATCCAGCCTCTGCTATTTTTGATGTCACACTCACACGGGTGATCGGTGATTTAGTAGAGGTGGGCGCTTGGTATGATAATGAGTGGGGTTTTTCTAATCGCATGCTGGATGTTACGCTTGCGCTGATGCGAGCAGCTTAACATTATGCCAGATATGACCTTACTTAAAATGACAGATATTGATTTAAGTCGAAAACGGGTGCTGATCCGTGCTGATTTAAATGTTCCGATCGCCCATGGGCAAGTCACCAATGATGCGCGTATTAAAGCGGTGATCCCAACTATTGTGCGCGCATTACAAGCCGGTGCGGCGGTGATCATCATGTCGCATCGTGGTCGACCGCAAGAAGGTGTATTCGCACAAGGTTTTTCTCTTACCGCGGTTGCGGATGACTTAGCTAAAAAATTAGCGTCTCCTGTACGTTTTTATCAAGATTGGTTAGATAAGCCGATTGAGGTTGCTTCTGGTGAAGTGGTGCTTTTAGAGAATGTGCGTTTTTGTGTTGGTGAAAAAGCGAATGATGATGGTTTGGCTCGTAAGATCGCAGCACTTTGTGATGTCTTTGTTATGGATGCTTTTGGGGTGGCCCATCGTGCCCACGCTTCAACGTATGGTGCGGCCAAATATGCCCCGATTGCTTGTGCAGGCCCACTTTTGCTCTATGAATTAGCGACACTGCGCAAAGCGATGCATCAGCCGCAAGCGCCGGTGCTGGCCATTGTGGGGGGGGCTAAAGTATCGACAAAGTTGACCATTTTGGAACAATTGATCGAGCAAGTTGATCAACTGATTGTTGGCGGTGGTATCCTAAATACCTTTATTGCTGCCCATGGTTTTTCTGTGGGTCAATCTTTATATGAGAAAGATTTAATAGAGACGGCGAAAAAATTGCTGGTGTTAGCACATAAGCACGGTGCAGATATTCCAATGCCAAGTGATGTTGTTGTGACACAAGAAATTTCTCCCAAAGCAAGCGCTCTGGTTAAGTCAATTGATGCGGTTGCAGCGGAAGATAAGATTGTCGATATTGGTCCCGAAACTGCGAAACAATGGGCAAGTTGTATCAATAAAGCCAAAACTATTATTTGGAATGGCCCAATCGGGGTGTTTGAGCTCGATCAATTTGCCCAAGGCACAAAAACCATTGCGAATGCCGTTGCTACGAGTGCGGCCTTTTCTTTAGTGGGAGGCGGCGATACGCTCGCTGCAATTGATAAATTTGGTGTGCGTGACGAGATCTCTTATGTCTCTACAGGTGGTGGTGCGTTTTTGGAATTAATTGAAGGACGGAAATTAGCGGCAGTAGAAGCATTGGAAGCGAGAATGGCCGCGTAATTGCTTCCCTGTCGTAAGAAATATCTATATTTGTCCAACCTTGCCTCTCTAAACGTTTTTAGCAGTCTCGGATAGGGGACTGAACTACTATACCCGTGATCCGTCAAAGAGGGCATTTTTGCATCCCATCTTGGAGTTAGATTTGAACAAAAACACGAAAAATCACTTGTCATTTAGCACACTAAAATCCGCGTGATTT
>JAZGGN010000084.1:0-2762 GCA_036480475.1 Gammaproteobacteria bacterium | reverse complement strand
ATCCTCGCATTACCTCGGGTAGTTCTGCGGTTTTTCTCAATCGGAACGATTCAATCTGGCATAAATCTGAGCGCTAAACACGGAAGTTATTTCGTGCCCGTTCCTAACCCTGTCTTGGGATAGGTCTCGTAACTGCTTTTTCTAGGATAATGAATAGCTTAGCGGAGTTTGAGTCAAAATGCGAGAGGGGCTTGGTTAATTGTTATGAATAATTTTATTTAATATAATTTGCATTTGCAATAATTTTGTATTATTATTGTATATGAAAGCATTTAATGGGAGAGTACAAATCATGCAAAAAGCCGATACACCGATACAATCAGGCTCCAGCGAGCCTGCTGTGCGCGAGCGGGAAGTATTGCGCAATGCTTTGATAAGGCTAAGTAAAATTTTACACCTTTCGCGAATTCAAATGTGTGCAATTTTAGGCATGAGTGAAGCGTCTGCCAGCCGTTTTTTCCATGGTCAACGCATGATTAATCCACATTCGAAAGAGGGTGAGTTAGCGCTATTATTATTACACCTATATCGCAGCTTGGCTGCACTTTTGGGTAGCCAGGAAGCGCCATGCCGAGATTGGTTGCACGGTTATAATACCTATTTCAATGCTGCACCGATTGAAGTCATTCAACGTGTGCAGGGATTAATTGACGTTATTAATTATTTGGATGCAATGCGTGGAAAAATATAAGGAGATCTGGAAAGCTTGCCAAGGACAGCAACATATTCAAAAATTACGAGTCAGCGCCTGGCGTATCACTGATCAAGATAAAATGACGATAAGAAAATTAGTGGACAGCGAAGACGATTACCAAATTCTTGCAGACTTGATCGAACAAGTCAGACCCTCGGAGGAATTACGTCTCAAACCTTTTCGTGCCCCTTATTTACACAGGGGTTCACGTTTTGCACATAGGAGTGAACCGTCCTTATGGTATGGATCATTAGACTTAGATGCGGCATTTGCAGAAGCTGCTTTTTACCGCTTACTTTTTCTTTCTCACAGTACAACACTGAATGTCATTGAAATATCGTTGGTTGTTTTTTCAGTATTTATAGAAACACAGCAGGGGATTGATCTGACACAATCACCTTTTAATCGTTATAAAAATATCATTTCTTCACCGGTGAGTTACGCGGCAAGTCAATCCTTGGGATCTGCCATGCGTTTGGCTGGGGTTATGGCATTCTTATATTATTGTGCGAGAACACATGAGCAGAAACATAATGTTGCTTTATTTACACCCCAAGGATTTTCAAATAAAGAAGAAAGTGCACTACAGTTATGGCAGTGTATTGCCAATGACAAAGGGGTAAGCTTTATCCGTCAGGATAGCTTGAGTAATGTCGTTAAAGTGTATCCAGCAGCGTATTTTATGATCGATGGTCAAATTATTCCGCCACAGTAATTTTGTTAATTTATTGATTGTAAAGAGACGTTTAATTGCTGGTCAACCAGCAGCATATGGTTCACCGGTACTTCTTGCCATTCTTTGGCATAGTCAGTGAGCCGTTCTGAGGCGATTAAAAGTGCGCCCGGTGTCGTATTGGTTGCATGCATCATGCCCGACCATCTTTCATATCCACATGATCCCCGAGCGTGTAATGTAGAGAGAGGGGATCTTTATTCCGATCTGAAATATAACGGGTTGCAATCATTTGTTTGCCATCAGTCAGTACGGTATTTAATATAGACAAAGCTTGATTGTTTAAGCGTTGTTGCATGCTATTAATTTTATGAATGGCTAAGTGCATCGCCTCTGCGAGATTATCCACAGTAAAAGTTTTATTATTTTGAAAAAGGCTATCCATCAATAAGGCAAAGAAATGTTCTGAATCGGTTTGCCCATTGATCAAATCAAAAGTTTCATCATTGAGCGAGTCTAATACTTGGCGTTTTATCTGTTTAAATCCGGAGATCCTACCATTATGAACGAATAAAAATTGCTGATGCGCAAACGGGTGGCAGTTTAATATATTAACATTACCAATGGTGGATGCTCTGACATGGGCGGCAAAACAAGTGGCGCGAATTTTTGATGTCATGTGACATAGATTTTGATCATTCCATGCAGGTTGCACCGATTTAAATAAACCAGGTTCATCATCGATGGCATGATCATACCAACCAATGCCGAAGCCATCCGCATTCAAAACATGCTTACTTTCACGTGCTTGACGGCTCTGATTAATCAGTGAATTTTCTGGTTTATCCAGAATCTGGTTAAATATAACGGGCTTTTTCCCTAAGTAAGCAATAAAACGGCACATTGTATTATCCTTTTAACTTGTATTTACCTACTAAGGATAATCTAATTATCAATTAGATCCAGTTTTATACCTAGAAAAGACAGTGGTTACAGCCTTCGATAGTTTTAATAAGGGTCTTTTTAGACTGGACTTGGACACTTGAGTCGTGCATTATGGCTCCCTATATCCGTTACCTGTCAAAGTGTCACATTTTAGAAACAAAGCGCCTGTAGCTCAGCTGGATAGAGTACTTGGCTTCGAACCAAGTGGTCGGGGGTTCGAGTCCCTCCGGGCGCACCATTAAAATTCAATGCAATCAATAAGTTACTTAACCTATGCCAAGGCAACCTCTTGAGCCAAATTGCCATTGTGGGGATTTTGTGGGGATTGACTTTTTTCAAGCCCTGGCTTCCCATATTGTGCTGTGCGTAAAATGACCAAATTTGATCGTTGCAAGTTTTGATAAGCGTTTGGGATTTATCATTCGCGTGAGGGTGGCTAATATAAATCGG
>JAZGGN010000083.1:0-4318 GCA_036480475.1 Gammaproteobacteria bacterium | reverse complement strand
ATAGTTAATTCCAAGCAAAAATAAGGCAAATTTTCTAAAAGACGCTCGCTACTTAGGTGATTTTTTTGAAAAATTACCTGCTGGGAGTAAAAATTAGTCGCTTTGAGTTACTGGTGGTGGATTATGGGCACCCGTAATGGTTGCGTTAGTAAGCGGTGGTCTTTTTCAATGAGGCGTCGTACTGTCGCCTCATCATGCCGCAATGCTGCTAGCATATCTCGCTGGTAGCTTTCAGGCAGATACACGTCATCTTCTACTACCAGGTGTGGATGGCGGGTGAGTAATTCACTGATAGCGCTGATAAGCCCGCGATTAGGAATTTTTGTATCGGTAAGCGCTTCTCGGGTTTTAGGGCTTTTGCCTGTGGTGTTAATCACCTGAGTAATGGCTTCTTCTTCATAGGTAAAACCATCAGAGGCCATGACCGGCTCGCGCATGATTTGATGGGTAATACTACATTGATAATAGTCAGGAATAGCCAGTGCTTCTAGCACAGACACCTTGGCTTTTTCTGCGCTTATCTGCAAGGGCTTAACCTGTTTGCTATCAAGATCGAAACTTTTTTTGACAGCAGTAATAGGTCGGGTCAGTGGCGCCAGCAATTGCGCTAATGATATCTCAGGCGGTTGCAGCATACGTTGCAAGCTACCTAATTGCGTGCTAATTATTTCTTGAGTGGACTGTTGTTTTTCCTGCATAACGAGTACTCCTTAGCCTGATTACATTGATGGTAGTAAGCAGTGCTTTTATGTTTGACCACGCCTGGTGGCCGTATTACTTTATTTACAGATAAAAACTGAGCTTAATTGATTGGGTAAAGGTGAATAGGGATAAGACTTATGGATCGATTAGGACATAAGAATCAGGATATACTTAGAAAACGTAAATGTCAGGCCATACTGGCTGCTTTATTGTTGGCTACTCGCTTCAATCAGTGGGGGAACTGTCAGTATGGATATCACTTCGCTGGTTGATTTTTAGTATATCGCTCAACCAATCAATTAAAGAGCTGCGTCTATCTGCTTTATTAACTGTCCCTGCTGCATAGGCCGCACATTTGTCAGGACTGTAAACATCACTTATCGCGAACTTATACAACAGAAACATTTGGCAGTGTAGCAAACCTTTAGCGTCTTTCAAAGCCATATTTGTGCTATGTTAGCCCAGAGCTGTAATGTCCCTGTGGTGTTCGAAGTCATGAATCAATTCAAAACCGTCTACCACATAAACCACTTAGCTTAAAATTTGTCACTATGACTAAAGTAACACTTTAGCTTCAAGTTATCATATTGTAAAGCAAATCTTGCTCTATACCAATTTGATTAAAATTTGCTTGCGTGATATTTGCGGGTTTGAATGCGACACTGTTAGACATCGTATGCCAGAAATAGTGGTCGTCCGCAATTAAATTACATTTAAAATCAACATCTTAAAAAGTGATGCGCTGACTGAAAATCCTTGATCTTTAGGAATTTCAAAAGAGGGCGAAGAGCAACAAAAGAACTAATTGATCAAAATAAAATATCATCTAAAATAGCTCATATTGATTTATCCGTTCAAGCATGATCACAAAACGAGCAAAAAGCAGAAAAATATAGAAATTTACTGATTGTTAGACACAGCTATCCTGTGAGGAGGGCTTAGCATTTTTTGAGAAGCGCTAATGCCCTGTGAAATTGGAGTAAGCTATGCGCACAAAGTTTACCGAAGTCAACAGCACAGAGGACCATTTTGTGGCCGCATAAAATACAAGAGAAGGGGTCGAAGTTGAAATTTTTTATGATCATCTCAGCATAGCTCAGAGGGATGGGTGGCAGAGAGGCTTCTTGCTCAAGTGCAGCATAGACTTTAGGTAATAACTTTCCTCTGAGCCGATTAGCAAGAAAGCCATAATAGCGGATCATGCGAAAGCCAGTGTCTGGTATATGTCGAATAAAGCGCGCAATAAATTGTTGGGCAGAAAGTTTAAAGTCACGATAAGTCTTAGTGTAATGGTCTAAATATTGAAAGGTTACTTCCTGTCCATCATAGTGTTTCAATTTGGACTGGGCGATAGGAGGTCGCTTAAAATAGCCGCCCAGATATCGAACAATTTTTTTATGTTCTGTGGTTGGTTTAGCGCAGTGCACAATCCAGGTTTTCCTATAGAGGACATCAAGAAAATTGCTGAAAGTGAAAGTATGGTTCAGTTGTTTGGCGATCCTATTTGGTATAATCAGTTGTTGTTTTGTATAAGCATCTCGAAAGAGTTTAACAACTTTATATCGCCAGAGTCTCATGAGAGTGGCTTGGTGGAAAAAGAGCTTTTTCCACCGATGAGTATTATTACACAAACCACCGGTGGTGGTGGATAAATGAATATGTACATTACGTTTGAGATTACGACCAAAGGTGTGGAGGGCAGTAAAAATGCCAGGGGTGACGTTTTTTTGATTGGCGATGGAAGTGATGCAATCAGCGGCGATTTTGCTGATGAGATTAAGTAGGTGTCGGTTAAGCCAGAAGAAATCCCAAAGCTCGCAAGGCATAGTGAAGGTAATGTGTTGCCAGGAAGTATCAGGCAGCAGATGATTTTGTTTTTCTATCCATAGTTCTGTGGCTTTTTTGCCACATGAAGAGCAAGCTCTACATTTACAGGTATGCGGGATGAGCTTAATATGTGGGCAGTCTGGATTTGAACAGACATATTTTTGGTAGCCCCGAATGATGTTTTTACAGCTGAGAAGTTTGGTAATACACGAAACAATAGAAGCTCTGAGCTTATCGCGATGTTGATTGTAGAAGCGCCACCAATTTTGATTGGATAATAGAATTTGTTTGATAGTGAATTTAGCCACTATTTTTTCTGTTTTGGCAATAGAGTGGTAGTGATTAGACCATTTTGTTCGGTGTGAGAATGCACATAGCTCTCCTTATGCCTGACAATAGAGCTATTAATTATCACCTATATCGCATTAAAGCACAATGACCGAGTGCTCACCAAGTTGCCGACGCAGTCGGCCTGACTTGATTGCACCATCCGCTGATTTATTCGGGTGGTACCCGAATGAGTTGCGAATGAACAGTGGTTCGAACACGGCTGACAGTAATTTTCCAACCACCCAGTCCACCAGCTTGTCTTCAAAACAGGCAATGGCCAGTGGTCTGGTTTTTCCGTTAGCTTTTGGGATATGTACTTCTCGTTTTGGCTGTGGCTTGTAGCTTCCTCTTTGAATCCTCTGTGCAAGGTTCGCCAAGTTCGTTTCCAAGTGTTTACCATACTCGGTTTTGCTAACATCATCTACACCTAAAGCTTTCTTCCCATCCAGTGCTTTAAATGCCTCTGCTAAAGAGTCCACATTAATATGTGAATGAAGATTGCTAAAGACGACGTTCTTGTCTTGAGCTTTGCACCCTATTCTTGCCCATCGGTTCAGTGGTGTAACTGTTTTCATGTTATACACTTCTGTGCTCATTACCTCCACCTCTGCGGGTGACTTGAGTACTTAAGGCAAGATCCAGATTTTGTCGATCCCTTTGCTCCTTTGGCATTACCCAATCTCATCGCTACTATGGATCGATCTGACTTCCTTACAGAGAGTAAGACTCGTCTTGAAATTGTCTTTCTTGATTTCGTCATTCAACGTCCTTGTTAACTCCGTAAGGATCTCCCAAGTTCCGACACTAACTGTATCGACATGCTATGCTCTCAGACCCCGGAAAGGTCAGATGTAGTTTCCTACTCTGATGTTGCCTTCGCTTCTCATAGACTCGCTCGGCCCTTTCATATCTCTATTATCTCTCGGGGCTCTATCACTTAAAGGCGATATTCCACCTAACGGCCTGCCGACTCTCTGCCTACGCTTCACGTGCGTCGTTACCTGACACGCGCAAGGCTCGATACTGGGCACACTGGTTCCTACTGGACTTCGGCCTGGTGTTTACCCAGACTGGACTTGGCCTCATTGATGAATGCCGCACCAGCTTGCTTGGCGCCAGCTTGCTTGGCGCACCTAATCTAATTATACTATTCGGGACACACGGAGTACACAGAAACGAAATTAATAGGGAGAGGGCAAAATGCCAAAGCGAAGCGTAAAGAATTATGAAGAAGATTTTAAACATTCATCCTGTGCGTGGCTAATTCATAACTTCATTCAAAAGATCCAACCACAAATCATTTGATTTAAAATCTGTCGCTATGAAAAGCAGTATTTTAGTTTTAAGCGACCGTATAATAAAGCAAATCTTGCCCCACGTTAATTTGATTAAAATTTGCGTGCGTGATATTGACGGTTAAGCGATGGCTGTTACCAGCCATCGCTCACCTAAGAACCGT
>JAZGGN010000082.1:0-6618 GCA_036480475.1 Gammaproteobacteria bacterium | reverse complement strand
AAAAAATTGATCCACGCCCAAACCATCACAACTTGGACAAGCACCAATGGGATTATTAAATGAAAATAAGCGCGGTGCCAATTCAGATAAACTATAATTACATTTTGGACATGCAAAATTGGCGGAGAATATGATGGGCGGCTGATCTTCATCCATAAAATGAATGCTGGCAAGCCCATCACTGATCCCCAAAGCTGTTTCAAAAGACTCTGTCAAACGCAGTCTGATATCATCTCGTACTTTGATGCGATCAACCACCACTTCAATGCTATGCTTTTTACGCAACTCAAGTTCGGGCACATTATCAAGTTCATAAACGTGACCATCTATGCGTACCCGAATAAACCCTTGGCTTTGTAGGCGCTGTAATAATTGTGCATATTCGCCTTTACGTTCTTGTACCACGGGCGCCAGCAACATCAATTTGGTTTTTTCTGGCAAGCCTAGGACTTGGTCTACCATTTGACTAACGGTTTGTGCATTTAAAGTTAAACCATGCTTTGGGCAACGTGGAATACCCGCACGGGCAAACAATAAACGCAAATAATCATAAATTTCAGTGATTGTCCCGACCGTAGATCGAGGATTATGTGAAGTCGATTTTTGTTCAATAGAAATGGCTGGCGACAAACCTTCAATATGATCGACATCTGGCTTTTCCATCACCGATAAAAACTGCCGCGCATAAGCAGATAAAGATTCAACATAACGACGTTGACCTTCGGCATACAAAGTATCAAAAGCTAAAGAAGATTTTCCTGATCCAGAAAGACCTGTAATGACGATGAGTTTGTCGCGTGGCAAACTAAGATCGATGTTTTTTAAATTATGTGTGCGCGCACCGCGAATTGTGATCTTATTCAAACTTTCCACCGCTTATGCATCCATAGCCATTGCTCCGGATGCATCAAAATCATTTTTTCCAAGGCTTGGTTGTAAGCGACCGTATTTAAATAGACTTCCTGTCTGCGATCTTCTTGTGGGATCCAAGGCAAGGGATCAAAAAACTGTAATACGTGTTTACCATCTTCACGGCGATAGCTGGTCGCTGGGATCACTGGCACTTGGGTATGTTGTGCAATCGTCGCCACACTGCGATAGGTCCCTGCTTTTTTACCGAAAAATTCTGCAATAATACCATCTTTTTGCGCGGTCCCCGCATGTTGATCCATCACAAAAACAACAACATCATTGTTGTCTAGAACATCACATACTTGGTTCAACGCATTCTTTTTTGCGATGACTTTCAATCCTGCCTGATAATAACGACGAAATAACAATTTTTCAAGAAATTGATTGCGCAACGTTCTGCGCACAAAATGAAAACGACCATGATAATCCTTAAAACTTGCTATCGCTGCAATCGGCGCAAATTCCCAATTACCCAAATGGCCCGTAAGTATGATAACCCCCTTGTTTGCTTGCGCTGCAATTGAGATCTTATCATTATCAATCAGTTGGGCCGATCTACAGATCTGTGCCATTGACATAAAGCGCATCATTAGATTTTCACGTAGGGAACGCGCCAAATGACTGTAAAAGCACTGCGCTAATTTAATGATTTCCTGGGTTGAGAGAACTTTGTCAAAAACAAGCGACATATTTTTTAATATTACTTTCTTCCTGACAGGCAAGAAATAATAAAGGAATTTACCCATCCAACTCGGTTTTAATCGACTTATATAGGCTTGCAAGTGCGGTTTATCCAGCATAATTATGAAAATGATTTTAATAACAGACAAGTATTCATACTGGAAAAGCCACGCGCAATGACCATAGCTAATTGTGACCTCGGAACTTGTGCCTCAGCACTAATATTTAATGCTTGACACGACTGGGCTTTTTTACGCAATGTCGCGATACCAGGCACATATTTATCTTGTAACGCCAACAAAGTGAATATGGTTTCAATCACACCTGAACCTATGAGGGTATGACCAAATGCCCATTTCAGTGCCGTGACCGGTACGGTATTGTCACCGAAAACATCAGCAATCGCTTGTGCTTCGCTGCTGTCTGATCTGACATTGCCATTACCATGCGCAGTAATAAAACCAACATCTTCAGCACCGACACGCGCACTGTGCAGGGCAGCGCGTATCGCCCGATTTAAGCCATCACCATCTTCATGCAAAGCAAAAATGCCAGCAGCTTCAGTCATAGAACTGCCACCAAGAATTTCAGCATAAACGGTCGCCTGACGTTCCTTTGCGGCTGTTTCACTTTCCAACAGTATTGCGCCAGCGCCATCCGCCAAGATCGTACCGTCATGATCCTGATCAAATGGTTTAACTGCAGTATTGCTGAGCAAACCAGCATTGCCATAGTAAAAGCTACCCTGCGCTTCAACACAATTATCATAAGAAATAACAACCGCACGGTCCACTGTACCTGCTTTAATGGCATGATACGCTTCAATAATCGCTTGTAAACCACTGACGGCATGATTAGTAATATTTTGATTCGCGCCTTTAAAACCATATTGAACGCCAGTGTATGCCAACACATTATTCGGTAAAACTCGTAGTAACCACATCGGGTGCACATGACTGAATAATTCTGTTGCAATATATTTCATATCCCCTTTAGACTCAGCAAGCAACGATGCAAAATCATATTGCTGATGATACTTATTGCCCGGCGAACCCACATAAACACCAACACGATCATTAAAATCAGCTTGTTCAGCTAAGCCATCACGGTAAGTTAATAATTCACTGTGCTCGATCGCCTGACGCGTAGCCCCTAAACCCACAATATCATGAAAAGATAATAACTTAAGCAATTTACGATCAAGCACCATGTCGCGCGGATTAAAATCTTTTAACTCACCCCCTAATTGGCATGGCCAATTTTCAACATCCCACTTTTTTATTTTATCAATCGCACTTTTACCCTGCTTAATCATCTGCCATGCTTGTTGTGCATTTTCGCCAGCAGCACTAATGCAGCCATAACCCGTCACAACCACACGCGTCGTCATAATAATTCCTCCGTAATGCGAGGATGACGAAACGCGATACAGCTATTCGATCCACCGAAACCAAATGAATTAGACAAGACTGTCCCCACTGATTGCTGACGTGGTCCCTCAACCACATAATCTAAGTCACATTGCGGATCGGGCTGAGTTAAATTCGCAGTCATTGGGACTCGACCATGATGAATAGCCAAACAAGAAAACGTCGCTTCTAAAGCACCCGCGGCCGCGATCAAATGTCCGGTTTGACTCTTCGTCGAACTGATGGGGATTTTTTTTGCGTGCTCACCCAATACAGCCTTGATTGCATTGGTTTCACTCAAATCATTCATCTGGGTCGAAGTACCATGCGCATTGATATAATCTACATCGCTCGCGTCGATATTCGCATCTGCAAGTGCGCCTTTTATTGCTTGGATAGCACCATCCCCTGAAGGATGAGAATCAGTGATCCGATAAGCACTTAAAGAATTCCCTTCTCCGGCCAATTCAGCATATATTCTGGCACCACGTGCTTTGGCTTTATGCCAAGATTCCAACACTAAGAATGCAGCCCCTTCGCCAAGCACAAAACCGTTACGGCTTAAATCAAATGGCCGACTGGCACGTGCCGGATCCTCGTTATCCGTCGCTAAAGCATCTAAAAGACAAAAGCTGGACAAACCGATCGGATTAACCATCGAATCATAACCGCCAGCCAACACGGTATCCACTTCACCACGACGCAATACTTGCAGTGCCAAGCCTAAAGCTTGCCCACTGGAAGCACAAGCAGTATGCACATCCATCGCATAGCCCTTGATCTGATATTTTTTTAACAATAAATTTAAACCACTGTTTGCCGTGGCTTTGGCAATATCATTCACGCGAAAAAAATCTTTGCCCTCGGTCGCAAATTCATGAACACTCACTGTGCCAGTGTTAACAAATCGTTGACTAAAACGCAGCCAATAATCAAAATCAGCGACAATCATACCGCTGCCCACAACGGCGCCCCAGCGTGTGGCATCTGCCCTTGTTGGTTGGATCCCAGCATCAGCCATTGCTTCAGCTGCCGCCACCAAAGAAAAACGACAAAACGCCCCCGCATATTTTAGTAATTTTCTGTCTGCTAAGGATAGATCCGGTTTAAAATTTTTAACTTCCGCAGCAATTCGTGCCGGAAAGCCACTGGCATCAAAAGAAGCGATTTCAGCAATGCCGCTCTTCCTAGCCAATAGCGCTTGCCAAGTCGTTGCTACATTATGCCCTAAAGGCGTCACCATGCCGATCCCCGTCACGGCAACTCGACGATTTTCTTGTTCAGTCATTATCAAATACTCTCTTGGATAGCAAAATCAGCAAAAGCCACACAGATGCGTTTCCCATTCACTTCACTGATAAATTGAAAAATCGCTTGCTGTTCATCGTATTCTTTTAATTTCATCGTCGTAATAACAGTACTTCCTGGAGAAACAAAATCATTCATTTTAACGCGGCGCATTGCCCGTAGCACAAAACGGTTGAGGTATTGCATCGGCGCCAATTCAGCAAGAAAACGATACGCAAGTGCAACTTTGCACATCAATAAAATAGTTAACGGCAACACAGGCTTCAGTGGGAAATGATCAGCAAAATATGGCGCCATCAAACTCACATTTTTCTGTGCCACCACTTGCTTACCTTTCTCCCAAGCTAAAATATGGTCAAAATCAGCATGCCGACATGGCGGATAATCTCGTAAATTTAATTGACTGATACTACACGGCGTGTCGGGCACTGCACCGGGATGATAAATATTATTAAACTGTGTTTTCGCACTTTGTTCATCAATAAAATCTGTCATCGGCAATATGGGCCCAATTGCATTTTCCAGCTTGAAAATTTCGCGTCCACCCACTTTGGCAACACCATGATAATTTATTGCCGCTTCATCGCTACTATCTATATCTGCTTCAAGCAATAGGGTATCACCGACGTAAGCTTCATCCAGTATATTAACCTCATGAACCACACCCGCCACGGGTCGCTTAGTAAAACCATTAGCTTGCATAATATTCCATGCCGCCAATTGACCAATGGTTTCACCGATAATGGCAGAAATGAGTGCCGGCGCCCCACTGCGTCCACGAGTCAGATAATGATCGCTCGGCGTCACATGCTTAATGCCAACAGCACGCTTCCCCGGCTCAAGCTCCAAAATTCTATCAACAAATAAAAATCCCATGACATACTCACAGTATTTTCGAGTTTAGACACGCCTAGAAAAAGCAGTTAGCAACCAAATTTGACCGGGGCAATGATGCATCTGCCTACAACACTCTTTTCTAGGCTTATACCCTACCCCCGCTCAACACGGCAGGACAGGGCGCTTAGGGCTATTGCTAAATGTTACTTAAGTTCCCACTTTGAAAGGCAACGAGTATTACTGCCGAATTTTAAGTTATTAACTATAGAATTTTTAAATCCTTGCCTCTTCGCCAGATCCTTCAGCGCTCGACTGTTGCTCACGTGCATTTAAAACCAATCGACAAAAAGTTTCCACCGTAAATAACAGGGGAATTTCGTTGACTTTCAGCTTTGGTGTGAAGTGTTCAAGCGGCACTTCCGGTAAATATTTTTTCAGTGCTTCTATGCCTTTATCTGTAACTACTCCAGATTGCTCAAATTCTGCCTGAGATAAGGTGCCACGGGCCTTCTTTTCTAATTGCCCACGCGGTATTTTAATATTAAATTCGCGCTCAAGCTGAAAAATGAGGTCTAAAAAATCTATTGATTCTGCACCTAATTCAGCCACCAGGCGCTTTTGCAATTCAATATCAGATTCTTCTACAACTAACACGTCAGCAATGATTTCACGTACCTTAGGATATACGCTTTCCACATTCATATTATTCCCCCTCACTAGACTTCTTTCCTAACCATCATCTTTTGCCTGAAAGCAGTGTTATGTCACGCGCTGCGCTGCTCATTTATGTGCATAAACTGCGCTGCTCACTCGCAACATGCCTTGCCTCCAAGCAAAATATTCGGTTACAAAAGGAGTCCACTATCTATCCCCTGCCGTTACACAGCGCCCGATTTTCATAAAATTATAGCACAGCACAAATATTACTGCTAAAAAGACTGTCTATCTTTCTGTTTTTAAAAGACAATCCTTAAAAACAGCCCTTAGCCAATAATTGAATAACCTGCATCAACAACAATGGTTTGCCCTTTAATCATTTGTGCTTCTGGCAAACACAATAAATAAATCACATCGGCAACATCTTTAGTTTCCAATGGTGCGGCCGATAACGAGCGACTGCGATAAGCTTGTAGCACTTGTTCCCGATTTGGGAAATAAGCTAACGCATCGGTGTCCACAACCCCAGCCGATACAATATTTAATGTAATGCCATCTTCAGCAAGTTCAAGGCTCAAAGAGCGCACTAAAGACTCTAACGCCGCCTTAGAAGCGCCAATAAATGCATAATTCGGAATGGCTCGACTCGCGCCTAAACTCGACAAAGCAATCACACTGCTCCCCGATGGCATTCGAGCTTTGGCCTTCTGAATTAAAATATTTAAAGCAAAAGCATTGGTTTCCATACACCAGCGCCAATGTTTTAATGACATTTTCACTGCAGGCTTTAAAACACCGCTGGCCGCATTGCTGA
>JAZGGN010000081.1:0-3694 GCA_036480475.1 Gammaproteobacteria bacterium | reverse complement strand
GAGCTCACTCAAAATAATGAGTTGTTCATTATAGCTTAAAGATTATTTATTGCCCACCAAAGACTTAGCCAGCTGACAGGAGAATTAAATCCTCAGAGATTAAAGTGGAAGGAGGTCACTGCTGTTGCTCCATATGTGCTGACTGCGGGCGAATGATAGTGGAAAATAAAGTGGAAATTTCACGTCCTTTTAAAAGCGGATTAACATAAGCGTGATCTCTAAGCTTGGCAAACGATAATTGTTGATCAAGCCGGCCAGATTCATAAAGATATTCGGGCAGGTAGCCACTTACTAAAATTTTCCAGGAGAACGGTACATGATCAGGATTCACTTCTCTGCTATTTAACCAAATCGCAGTGGTACAGTTGTGTAGTAGCGAATTATAAAAAACGGGTTTTTCATGTAACGAATTAATACGGTCAACGTATTTCAGAAACAGGTGCTTGACGGCTTCTATCGGCGCCTTTATCCGGTAACGGTAAACTTGCTCAGGAGGATCCTCACGGTAATTCGTTCGTAAACCAATCACATCACGTTCATCAGCAACGATATACATCAGCTCATATTGTCTAAAAAACCCTTTGATGGTTGAATAACCCTCCCCTTCTTCCTTACGTGCTTCGATAGATATTGCCAGGTGATCATTCTCGCCAAAGTCAAAACTCATAATGACATGCGCAATAGCCGGCCCCATCCAGTACACCGCAAACAAATCAACCCCTTCAAGTTTATTTAAATCAAAAGTCTTATCGTAATAGTCTGGAGAATAGTCAAATTCACTGTGATAACTGAAATTACGGATATCATGCACCGTTACCAAATCACTCTCGATACTGGCATAAGCAAGTTTGCTCACATCGGTTTGCCAGATACGATCATTGGAAGGTTGAATATTGAACCACCAGAGCAGCACCACTAAAAAGACAATTCCATGAATCGATAATAACCAATTACGCATGGACGGGATAAACAGCAAGGCTATAACTGCAGTCAAGCCAATTAGTGCCACAACAATAGAAAGTATTAACAGTACTGTATTGCTACGCGAATCGCCAAAATAAACGGCCAGCGCAGCCCAGGCTGTTGTGCTTGTCAACCACAATACTAGTAGAAATGACATAAAAAACTGGCCAATCTTTTTTATCATAGAATCTGGTTAAGTAGTCTTAAATACAACGTGAATCGCACCATAATTAGCCTTAGAATATTATCGTCCATAAAGCTTGAATTTCGACAATCCACGCAGTAATGACAAGATGAATTCATATGAATTTTTTTATTATTTTTTCTGAAAAATAAATTAGACTGGGTTTTTTCAAACATACAACAATAACCATTTATATTTCAAAACAATTTGGTATGCCTGCTTTTATACCTGTTTTTATTACTGCCAGCCTGTGCCAATCATAAACAGATAGAAGATAATATTACGCGAAAACAAGATTTAATAGATAAGCAAAGTGAACAATATATCTTGCCTGGCTTCGATCATTGTATATTACAATTGCCTATCAAAACCACCACAAAGTAATTGCAATAAGCTTTAGACTTCAGCTCAGTACAGAAGTATATGCCACAGATGATCTTGTCATTGCTTTCCTAACCCGCCTATACTGTCATCGCTGGAAAGGGCGACAACGATAACCAAAAACCAAAACAAAGCCTGCGAACTACTAGATCCCTATTACGGTTAAATATATTTTACTGGGAGAATCATTTTGAAGTTAATACGTTTATTCTTCATGATCTGTTGCATACCACTACTCAACGGATGTGCCAGTCTTGGCAAAGGCATGGTTCAAGCGGTACTTGAAAACGAGAAAGAAGATTCCCGTCTTTGCCAGATCAAAGGCAAACCGTTCGAAGGAATATTTCCCCTGGTAAAAGACCCTACTAAAAGGGCAAAAGTGCTAATGGTGCATGGCGTGGGCAGCCACATACCAGGTTACTCGACTCAGCTCCTGGAAGGATTATCAGATGAAATGGCACTAAATAAAATCAGTGAAATTACCAAAAATATCGCCCTGACTGATGCGCTCGATCCCACTAAAAAACTTGGCAATCTCAGAATCACCCGATCAACCAATGAAAATGAAACTGAAGAGCTATTATTTTACGAATTGACCTGGTCAGAAATAACTGATGATCAGAAGAAAGTACTGTCTTATGATAATTCAGGTGAATACTCTTTTCGTCGAGCTGCCGTAAACGATGTGTTAAAGAAATTTACTAATGATACCGCTCCAGACCCTATGATTTATCTGGGGGCCAGTCAAGAAGACATACTCGTTTCTTTTGCACAGTCATTTTGCTGGATGGTTTCTAAAAATTGGGATGACTTGCCCGCGCCCTCAACCTCAAGTCAGTTATGTAATCCAGCACAATTACTATCTGCGGTTGAAAATATGCAGAATGATCGATATGCATTCATTTCTCATAGCCTTGGCAGCAGAATAGTCATTGATGGTTTACAGCGCATTGCCAGATTGCTTAGTGACAAGCAAGGCAAAAGAAGGAAGATGATAGCCGACGAATTTGTAAAAACATTTCGACAATTGCAATTTCCTATTTTTATGCTCTCTAATCAACTACCATTGTTACAACTTGGTCGAAAATTACCTGAAGTTACAGATCAACATGACGCTTATTGCCATGCAGATGGCGAGCATTACCATTCACGTATACTCAGTAAAACCTCCATCATTGCCTTCAGTGATCCCAATGACATATTGAGTTATGCACTACCCCATGGATTTATTGATCAGTATATAGACTCAAGAATTTGTGCTCACGCAACTAATATTACTATCAACGTGGCCAGAGTTATCGATGCATTTGGCGTAGATATGGCCAATCCGCTTAAAGCGCACCTTGCCTATGAAACTGACAAGCGTGTTATTGCTATGCTAGCTAATGGCGTAGGCAATGAAAACACATCACCGATCATTCACGGACGCTGTCGAACTCTGACAACGATAGACGACTAAGGAGTCGTCCGTGAATAACTTGAGCATCTCGCGTCTCATCTGAATCACTCGCCCAGACCGTGCTTTTCAATTAATCGCCGATTTCCTGCAACAAAGCCTGTACGGGAGAGCTACCCGGCATCAGGCGATCAAGTTTATGCCCATATATCATTGCCTGTTCGCGCTCGTCGCGTTCGAGGTGGATCCTGGCGAGCATAAAAAGAATATCCCGGTCGTTCTCAAATCTTTCGTGGGCTTCCTTTAGCGTCGCCAAGGCCTCCACGGCACGCCCTTCCGAATGCAAACCCACCGCATACACATAAACATACCGGGCGGTATCAGGTGCTAACTCATATGCCCGCCGCAATGAAGAAATACCCTGCGTCCGCTTTCCATTACGGATTTGCGCCAACCCTAAGGCGTGATGCAAAGGTCCGCTCTGTTCATTTTTAGCCAGTGCTTCCATAAGCAATTCCAAGGCCCGCGTCTCATCCTCTTGTGCACGGTATAGATCAGCTAGGTTTATGTAGGCCGGCACATAATAGGGCGCCAATTCAATGGCCTGTTTATATAAGCTTTCTGCGCCAGCAAGATCGCTTTCTTGAATCGCAAGATTTGCCAGATTACTAAGAGACTCTGGACGGTCCGTATTGAAGCGCTGGATAGATTTGTACTCGGCCAGTGCAGATTTAAGCGCGTCATGGGAAGACACGGGATATGCACCCAGA
>JAZGGN010000080.1:0-3658 GCA_036480475.1 Gammaproteobacteria bacterium | reverse complement strand
CCTGGGTTGATAGTACTGATCTTATTGCAACGGCTGAAGCATTAACCCCCAATACTAAGCTTATACTGGTAGAAACGCCGACCAATCCACTACAGCAGATCACAGACCTTCGCGCGCTCGCAGAACTTGCGCAGGCGCATGATGTTTTATTGGCGGTGGATAATTCACTGATGTCGCCTTGGTTACAGCAGCCACTGTCATTAGGTGCTGATCTTGTTATCCATTCTGCGACCAAGCATCTGGCCGGCCATAGCGATTTAACGGCTGGCGTGATTGCGGTGAACGATAAGCAATTAGCAGAGCATATTGGCTTTATTCAAAATGCGACCGGGACGGCACTGGCGCCCTTTGATTGTTGGTTATTATTACGTGGCATTAAAACCTTGGGTTTGCGCTTAGAGCGACAGCAAGCCAATGCCCAGCGGGTAGCTGAGTTTTTAGCGGAGCATGCTGCAGTAAAGAAAGTTTATTATCCGGGTTTAAAAAGTCACTCTGGATACGAATTGCATCGTCAACAAGCACGTGGTGCGGGTAATTTAATTAGTTTTGAGACCGGATCATTCGATGGTTCATGCTCAATTGTTGATACGACCGAATTGTTTGCGATTTCAGTGAGCTTTGGTTGTATTCAGAGTTTGATCAGTTTACCCTGCCAAATGTCACATGCGGCTATTCCCAGTGAAAAATGCCACTTGGCGAAGGATCTGATCCGCTTATCCATTGGGATTGAAGATCCAGATGACCTAATTGCTGATTTGAAGGCAGCATTTGACAAATCTGCCTTTTAGAGTACCATTTTATTTTTTAATTTTTCTATGAAGGAGAAGTAACTCATGACAACAGAAAACCGAAGTATTGCACATAACCTAGGTTTCCCGTGTATCGGTCCCAATCGAGAGATGAAAAAAGCGGTTGAAGCGTATTGGCGTGGAGAGATTTCGCAGCAGGAATTACGCCAAATTGGTGCAGATATCCAGAAAAACAATTGGCAATTGCAAGCCGAGGCGGGGATCCAACTGATCCCAGTGGGAGATTTTTCTTGGTACGATCGTGTTTTAGCCACCAGTGCTTTATTGGGTGTCGTGCCAGCGCGCTTTGGGCAAGTCAAAGATCTCATTGATTTGGACACCTTCTTTTGCATGGCTAGAGGGCAAGCACCGAATGGTCAAGAAGCGCCCCCATGCGAAATGACCAAGTGGTTTGATACCAATTACCATTATATCGTGCCAGAATTTGACATTAACCAGGAATTTCGCATCACTTGCGAAGTCTTGTTTAAAGCCGTTGAAACGGCACAGCAGTGTGGCCATCAGGCCAAACCGGTACTATTAGGGCCACTGTCTTTCTTATGGTTAGGAAAAACCAAAGGGCAGACTTTTGATAAATTAACACTGCTTGATAAATTATTACCAGTATATGCCCAAATATTACAACGCTTACAGCAACAAGGTGTGCAATGGATACAAATCGATGAACCGATTTTAGCCTTGGACTTGCCTGAAGATTGGCAAGCGGCATTTCGTCATGCGTATCAACAATTAAGCGTGAGTCCAATACAATCTTTACTAACAACTTATTTTGGTGCGTTGGCGGACAATTGTGAGTTGGTTTGTCAATTGCCAGTGGCGGGTTTACATATTGATTTAGCAACGGCACCAGAGCAACTTGAGTCAGTTTTACAGCACTGGCCACAAGACAAAGTCTTATCTTTAGGGGTGGTTGATGGTCGCAATATTTGGCGTGCTGATTTAAGTCAAGCGTTGGCGCAGTTAAAACAGGCTCAGGCACTTTTTGGTAAGCGACTTTGGGTGGCGCCCTCGTGTTCTTTACTGCACGTGCCTGTTAATGTTGAGGGTGAGCAAAAATTAGATCCAGAAATAAAATCTTGGCTGGCGTTCGCCAAGCAAAAAGTTGAAGAAGTCGCCTTACTGGCAACCGCGTTAAACGAAGGTGAAGCAGCGGTTGTTGCGCAACTTTCTGAAAATCAAGCCGTGATTGCATCGCGCCGTGATTCTGCCAAAATCCATAGTGCGGTCGTACAAAAGCGCATTACGGGATTATCGACGGGGGTTGATCAACGTCAGAGTGTTTATGAGAAGCGTGCTCAGATCCAAAGAGAAGCCATTAAATTGCCAGATCTACCCACGACCACGATAGGTTCATTTCCACAAACCAAAGAAATTCGTGGTATACGCCGTGACTTTAAACGTGGTGATATCAGTGTTGATCAATATGAGGCTCAGATGCGCGATCAAATTGCACAAGTGATTACTCGCCAAGAAGAGCTTGGTTTAGATG
This sequence comes from Gammaproteobacteria bacterium, assembly GCA_036480475.1. Taxonomy (GTDB): domain Bacteria; phylum Pseudomonadota; class Gammaproteobacteria; order JAZGGN01; family JAZGGN01; genus JAZGGN01. Next base: position 1,360 of record JAZGGN010000080.1, on the reverse strand, counting down.
TGCTCGTGCATGGTGAAGCAGAGCGCACGGATATGGTTGAATATTTTGCTCAATTTCTACAAGGGGTTGTTTTCACCGGTAATGGTTGGGTGCAAAGTTACGGTTCACGCTGTGTTAAGCCGCCAATTATTTATGGTGATGTTGCTCGAAAGCAGCCGATGACGGTCGCATGGAGTCAGTATGCGCAATCGTTATCAGCACGTCCTGTCAAAGGGATGTTAACCGGACCGGTGACCATTTTGGCATGGTCTTTTGTGCGTGACGATCAGCCTTTAGCAGATACGACGTTGCAAATTGCTTTAGCATTACGGGATGAAGTTGTTGATTTAGAAGCAGCTGGGATCAGCATCATTCAAATTGATGAGCCCGCTTTTCGCGAAACTTTACCCTTGCGACGCAAAGATTGGCAAGCCTACCTTGATTGGGCGGCGCGTTGTTTTCGTATCTCTGCTAGTGGTGTTAAAGATGTCACCCAGATCCATTCGCATATGTGCTATTCAGAATTTAACGACATCATCGAAGCCATTGCTGCTTTAGATGCCGATGTGATCAGCGTTGAAAGCTCACGATCGGATATGGAATTACTGGAAGCCTTTCAAGATTTCGATTATCCAAACGAAATTGGTCCTGGTGTTTACGATATTCATTCACCACGTATTCCATCCACTGAAGAGGTGATTACCTTATTGAAAAAAGCGTTACAATATATTCCTATTCAGCGCTTATGGGTGAATCCTGACTGTGGTTTAAAAACCAGGGGTTGGAAAGAGGTTGAAATCGCTTTGAAAAACATGGTGGCTGCGGCACGTAAACTGCGTGATTGTCACGCTAACTAAGGGGTTGTTTAAAAAATGAATGTGGATCCATTAAGTTTTGAGCTTTTTCCACCAAAGACAAAACAGGGCTTGGAAAAGTTGCACACAGCTTGGCGACAGTTAAATACCTTGTCGCCAAGCTATTTTTCAGTGACCTTTGGAGCTGGTGGCTCGACCCAAGATACGACGCTGGCGGTTGTCAATGATTTACGGGCGCAACGCATTCGTGTGGCGCCCCACCTTTCTTGCATCGGTTTGCAGCGAAGTCAAATTAAAGATTTATTGGCGGAGTATATCGAGAGTGGGATCCGTGATTTAGTGGTGATTCGCGGTGATTTCGTAGAGGATCAAAAAACGATTCAAGATGGTTTTCAATACGCAGATGAATTGGTTGCTTTTGTTCGTCAACAAACGGGCGATCATTTTCATATCAAAGTTGCGGCTTATCCTGAAGTGCATCCACAAGCATTAAATGCGCACATCGATTTAGAGCATTTTAAACGTAAAGTGGATGCGGGTGCAGATGTGGCGATCACCCAATATTT
>JAZGGN010000079.1:0-4858 GCA_036480475.1 Gammaproteobacteria bacterium | reverse complement strand
AAGCATAACCGGGCATTAGAAGCTGAGATTATTACAGCAAATGTAAGGCCTTGCACTTATATTGATGCTGCAAACTATGGTGATTTAACTGGCTTAGAGCAAATGCTTGATCCTGACGATTATAAGTGCTTTTCATTGAAAGTAGTCATGCAATTTATTTGTCAAGCAGGGACGGGGGGATTTATCATCCGGATAGCCGTGGGTGGCTTGATGCCGATTACCGCTGTAGGTGTATCTGAATTGGCTGGCGTAGGTTTTTTTGCAGTTATATTTGGTATACCAGCCATTGGTTGGGGGATTGCCGCAGCGATTCTTATCGGTGCGATTATATATGGCGCAATACGAGTCGTACATTTTTATCAAGCGCGCAAGGCTGAACTTGCTCACGATACTTTATTAGAGCTTGATATGCACCTACACTTACAACAGCATAAAAACGATAAATTAGAGGCGCAGAAGGTACGGATCTCTAATACTTCCGCAAATCTTGCTGAAGCTGCCGCGGGTGTAGGTTATTTCAAAAGAAGTGCTCCCATGACGGGGGCCGGAGTTATCCCTGCCTCTAAAGTTATCGCTGACAATGAGGACACAAGACAGTTGTTCGCTGCGCAATTGTAATCTTATGTAAAGAACGTTGACAACGTCTGCACGCTAGGCCATCACGACCATAAACTTGATGTTGTTGTTGAAAGTAACCTGGTTTGCCTGCTGTGCTATAAAAGTCCTTCAACGTAGATCCCCCTTGTTTAATTGCTGTTCGTAATACGGTCCGAATGGCTTTAACTAAGCGTTGGTAACGTGCCAGAGAAATTTTGCCAACTGCGCGTTGTGGATGGATCTGTGCCTTAAATAAGACTTCAGCCGCATAAATATTCCCGATCCCAGCCACAATTTTGCTATTGAGCAACAGTGTTTTAATATTTGTTTTGCGTTTTCTTGTTAGTTGATATAGATATTCAGCGGTAAAGGCTTTGCTCAAAGGTTCTGGGCCAAGGTGGGTTAAGAGAGGGTGTTGATGCGGATCATCTTGTGTCCACAGTAAAGCCCCAAAACGGCGCGGATCAGTATAACGCAAACAGGATCGATCCTTAAAAATAATATCAACATGATCATGTTTTTGTGCTCGCGTGCTTTGTTCAAGTAGGCGTAAGCTAGCCGACATCCCTAAGTGAATAATCAATACCCCCCCTGGACTATGTAGTAATAGGTACTTTGCGCGGCGCTCAAGCCGAGTAATCTTTTGTCCTGGCAATTGCTGTTGTAAGCTTATTGGGATCGGCCAGCGTAATTTGCGCTGTCGTATAATGACACGATCGACTTGTTTATGCTTAATTAAGGGTTCAAGTCCACGCAAACAAGTTTCAACTTCGGGTAGTTCTGGCATCATTTTTGGCCTACTCTATAGGAAATAACAGCTTAAATTGCTAAAATGGGGTATAAAATGTGTTAAATTTTACATAAAAATGTAAAATAATTCAACAAATATGGTAAAATAATAGATAATACCTACTATAATAGTTAAAAATGAATAATTTTGAATATAAGGAGGCCTAAGTGGGGCAAGACATTAATATTGCAGTGGTTGGTGCGACTGGCGCGGTTGGCGAAGAAATTTTAGAGGTCCTGGCGCAAAGGCAATTTCCGATCCACCGTATCACGGCACTTGCCAGTGAACGATCGCTTGGAAAAATCATAGATTTTGCGGGTAAACCAATTATGATTGAAAATCTTGCTGATTTTGATTTTTCGCGCACACAAATTGCCTTATTTTCCGCTGGCGGTGAAGTTTCTGAGAAATATGCCCCGATTGCGACTGAAGCTGGTTGTATCGTTATCGATAACACTTCGCAATTTCGCTACGATGAAGATGTGCCTTTGATTGTACCAGAAGTTAACCCACAAGCATTGGGTGATTATCGCCAGCGTAATATTATCGCGAACCCAAATTGCTCGACCATCCAAATGGTGGTTGCACTCAAACCAATTTATGATGCCGTGGGCATTGATCGTATTAATATTGCGACTTATCAAGCCGTCTCTGGCTCAGGCAAGCAAGGGATTCAAGAATTAGCGGAACAAACAGCAGCTTTGCTGGGAGGACGTGTGCTTGAACATAAAATTTATTCACAGCAAATTGCTTTTAATGTTTTGCCTCATATTGATAGCTTTGAAGAGAACGGCTATACCCGTGAAGAAATGAAAATGGTTTGGGAAACACAGAAAATTTTTTCTGATCCTGATATTAAAGTCAATCCAACGGCGGTACGAGTGCCCGTATTCTATGGTCATTCCGAAGCGATTCATATTGAAACTCGAAAGAAAATTACAGCCGATCAAGCACGTGATTTATTAGAAGATGCGCCTGGTATCACGGTGATGGATGATCCTGGTGAAATGAGATACCCAAGCCCCGTTGGACAAGCTGCTCGCCAAGATGAAGTTTATGTCGGTCGCATTCGCGAAGATATTTCTCATCCTCATGGACTGAATTTATGGGTTGTCGCTGACAATATTCGTAAGGGTGCAGCATTGAATGCGGTGCAGATCGCAGAATTATTATTAAAAAATGAAGGTATCACCCGTGGCTAAAAATTATCGACTCGTAAAAACCCCAATAGACGCAGAACTTAATGACGAAACAAATCTTGATTCTGTGCCTATAAACGACACCGCGAACCAATGGACGCCTAGTATCGTTGGAGAAAATGAAGAGGATGATGATGGTGGTGGTGATGATGGTGGATCTGGTGAATTCAAACCAGGTGAATTAATTGGTGCACCGCGTGAAGAAACATCGCAAATGGTGACAGAGCAACGTTTGTTGGAACAAGAAGGCCATCGTCACTGGTCTAAGGTTAATGTACGGGAAAAGCGTGAGTATAGTGGTGAACCTGGTCCAGGATTAGAGCAACATCCAGCAGACATATTTGACTCACAGCGTTTTGATGGCGTTGATATTAATATCAGTGCAGTCTTCCCACCGGTGGATGCATTGGCTGCACTTGAAGATGCACGCAAAGAGCAAGAGTTGCGTATAGAATTACGTAATCAACATCAAAACAGCCACACCAATTCGGCACGTTCAACGCCGACGTTCACACGTTAACGGTGGCCATTAAAATATGCTTACTTTAGCACAAGCAATTATTAAGGGTGATCGAGCGCTGGTAGAGTCATTGCTGCAATCAGACGAAGAAGGTGTTAATGATTTAGATGAATATGGTTTCACCCCATTGATTGAAACAGTCATCATGGATCATATTGGCTTGGCTGAGTATTTATTGGCACAGGGGGCAGATATAGAGCAGGGTGACGTCAGTGGTCGCACGGCATTACACTGGGCGTCTGATTTGGATAGGTTAGCGTTCTGCCAATTATTTATAAAGCACAATGCCGATCCCAATGCCTATAATCGTGGTGGGCAATCCATTCTAGTCAATCCGCTATTGCGTCGTCAAGAACCCATCAAACAATTATTAACTCAGCACGGCGCCAAACTCAGTTTTGCGCAAGATTTTATTAATACGAAATTACTTGGACATCGCTATCAATTGCATGGTGATGTTGATATCGTCAATGCAAATGGCGATTTTATTGAATTAGATTTTGAAGGTTTTATTTTAGAATTTAGTTTAGATGTTATTTATGATTCCTTACAGCGCTATAAAAACCACTTTGCCGCACGTGATCTGCGCCCACATTTTCAATATTTAGATAAAATTATTAATGCATTCAGCACCGCATCACAATTACTAAAATACCAGGAAAATGTTAGAGATTTAGCGAGCTATGAATATCCAATCAATCAATTGTTGCAACGAGAATTGCTTTTATTGCCCGTCGCCTATCGAGGTCATGCGGTAACTTTTATTAAGTGTGGGCACTTTCTAGCAAAATGTGATCGGGGCGAAAATAGCAAGCGTGAAGGTACCGTCAATATTTATTTAATTAATAATATGAAAGCATTGGATAACAACTTTCTTAAAAGCATGATCTTTAAGCGTCAATCACAAAAATTTATCCATCACTACATCAATAGTGAGTTAGATTTACAGCCCATTGGGCAACTGCCTCTATCTGCACAGATCAGTGGTAATTGTTCTTGGGCGAATGTTGAAGCGGCCGTGCCAACTGCTTATTTACTGGCACTTTTAAATGAGCAGGAAATAAATTCAGTATATGAAAATTATGAGGATTTAGTAAAACAAGTGTTTGCGTTATATCAGCACTGGTTAGCCTGGGATCAAGATCGTACCTTATACGATTGTATTCAAAGTTTTTATCAATCTGATCCAGCCGCTAAAGCGTCTAAAGCGTCAATTTTAGCGGCAGTACTATTTCAAAGCTGCGATTATCGTAATCCAGAAGATCTGATACGTGCCGAAAAAATCTTAGCGGTGTTAACCGAACCAGATTACCGTTATGTGCTAGATAATTATATCCAAACGTATTGCGTTCGTCGCTTGACTGTGAAGGGAAATAATTTATTACATATATTGGATGATCATGGCATTCCTGTGCCGCAGGGCTTACATAAATATCCAATCAAGTAGTTATGCGCTCAGAAAGAAGAGCTCTGCCTTTCTAAAGTACAGCTCTGTACCGTCACCATAGGCTTTATATAGACGGCTTATCCTCGTTAAAAGGTCCTCAGAGAAGTCCCTTAAGCAAGCATTACTACTGATCTGGTGAGAGATCCCACAACATAGGTTGCATCCAAATCATCTCTAATTATAGCTACTGACATAAGACCAGCACCGTCAGACATTATGTTGTAACCAAACTGCAATTGCTCGATTGAGGCAAGGAACATTGGACCCTCATATTCATCACGTGGTGTATAGTCATCGTCGCTGCC
>JAZGGN010000078.1:0-4204 GCA_036480475.1 Gammaproteobacteria bacterium | reverse complement strand
ATGCATGACGGTATTGAGTGATTTGATTGCAGTGACGGATTGATAATAGCGGCTTAGTAAGGCAGCGACTTGTGACATCGGTGCTAAAGCACGTCCAGTTAGAATGGTACAAGCAATTAAAGCCCCCACAGTGATTTCACCCTCAGATATCATATAAACACCAAAAATGACAACGAGTATGGTCGTTAATTGTTGGACAAATAAAGTAAAATTGACACTGAGATTAGATACAAAGCGTAATTTAAGGCCCACTTTTGATAGGAGTTCAACGATACGCTCCCAACGGCGCTGCATGGTGCCTTCTGCACTCGTGCTTTTGATGGCTTCAACCCCGCTTAATGACTCAATGAGCGTCGCTTGTTTTTCTGCAGCATAACGATAAGATTCTTGTGTGAGTTTGGTGAGCGGCAATTGTAATAGTGTGCCAACAAGGAAGACAATTGGCACCATAATTGTCGGTATGAGAAACAAGCTACCGCCGACGAGATAAATAATGAATATATATAAAAATACAAAAGGTAAATCAACCAGCACGGTGACTGTCGTCGATGTAATAAAGTCGCGAAATATTTCAAAGGATTGTACGGTATTCACAAAAGAACCGACGGAGTTAGGCCGATGTGCCATTTTAATGCCCAGGATCTGTTCAAAAATATCGGCGGATAAAGTCATGTCAACTTGCTTTCCGGCATGATCAATAAAATAGGAACGCAAAGTGCGCATGGTAAAATCAAATAGAAAGACAATGGCGACACCACTGGCCAGCACCCACATGGTTTCAATGGCATGGTTGGGTACGACGCGATCATACACATTCATTATGAACAGCGGGATCGCCAGAGCAAATAAGTTTGTCATGAATGAAGCAACGAGTACTTTTCTATAAATTGGCCAGGCTTTCCACATGACCTGCCAAAACCAGCTTTTCGACTTTTTGTCTAATGTTTCTTCACTGCGCTGGGTAAATATGTGGACTGGTTTTATAGCAATACTGTACCCCCCATAAATCTTGCTTAAGTCCTTAGCGCTGATTTGCTGACTCTCACTGCTTTTATTTGGGAATAGAATTTGTGCTTTATGACCGCTTTTCTCAATAGAGAGCAAAAGACATGCATCCTGGTTTTCTAGTAACAATACTGCAGGTAATGGCAGCTCTTTTAATTGTTCTATTGGGCAGGGTTGGATCTGTGCCTCCAAATCAGCATGAGTCGCCGCGCGAATAAATAGCTCAGGGGTTAAGCGATCATTTTCCAAGGGTAAGCCAGCAACTAAGGCGCGCGCAGAGCGTGGCCGTTCATGGTATTTAGTAAGCAATATCAGACAAGCTAATAATGGATCATTTATAGTTTGTTGCGATAATTGCTTATCTTTTTGTTTTGTTTTTGTCTCTTGATCCATCTAAATGTCCACTTAGGAGGAGGGATATCACTAAATAAGTATAGTATATTTGTTATCAATACCTGACTGTCGGCTAAAAAAAGATTGTTTTTTTGAAACTGACAGGTATACTGGGTTTTCGCATCCTGCGTACGGCTATGTCGATTTACAGGGTAGTAATTTAGTCCTAAATCCAGGGTTGATGTTGTAACAAGAGCACCATAAATACTAGAGATTGTGATTTTTTAAATATTTTTACCAAGTTTTAAGGTAAAATTTTTAAAAAATTCATTAAATTCAGTATATTGGTGTCTCAACAAGCTTTGACTTTTGGGTTTTGGATTTATTAAGGGAATAAAATTATGCAAAATAACAATAAAATGATAATGGTTGGCGTCTTAGCACTATCTGCTATTTTATTGTTTTCTTCCAATCTTCGGGCACAAACCTTACCTCAGGCGATTCAGCGAGCGATGTATTCTAATCCAGATCTGCTCTTTAATCGTGCTCGGACTTTAGCTGCAGAGCAAGCGGTTAAAGTTGCGCAAGGGAATCTGTTGCCGAGTGTAGATTTATTTGCTGGTTGGGGACGTGAAGCCACGAAAAGTCCAGCGACTGCAGTTATCGATCCAGTACTTCAAGGTGCTGCTGCGCCGCTCAACTTTGCTTATCGCCATTTGACAAGAACAGAAGCGGGTTTGGAAATTCTGACACCACTTTTTGCGGGTGGTGCATTGATTAATGAAGTCAAGCGTAACCAAAATTTAATGCGTGCTGAAGAGTGGGGTACGATAGGGATTGCGAATGATATTGCCTTAGATGTGAGTGAGCAATATCTAGCGGTAATCAGAGATCAGGAATTAGTAGTAATTGCGGAAGATAATTTAGAAGCGCATAGTGAAATCATGACAATGATTGAAGAGCGCCATGTGGCTGGGATCACACGTGAAGCAGAGTTAGATCAAGCTGAAGGACGCTTAGCCTTGGCAGAATCCAATTTGATTGCGCAAGGAACGAATTTGGTGGATGCGCGTACGACCTTCCTACGTGTGGTTGGTGAACTGCCACGTAGTTTAGTCAAACCAACGCCACCACCAGACCGTGTATTACCAGCGAGTATGGATGATGCGGCTGAATTGGCGGTGCTGAATAATCCGACATTGAAGGCAGCCAATGCGGACATTGATGAAGCCAAATCACAGCACCAGGTTGCTGTTGCGGCCAATTTCCCGGTTTTTGATTTAGTCCTCGCAGGATCAAGAAATCGAAATTTAGATGGTTTGATAGGGGTTAACTTTGATAATATCGCTATATTTCGGGCGAGTTATAATGTGTTTAGAGGGGGATCAGATGTTGCCCGTGCACGTGAAACCGCTTACCAAATACAAGAAGCATTTGAAGTTAGAAACAATACTTACCGTCAAACCGTAGAGGCCATTCGTTTATCTTGGAATGCCTTTGTTAATGAGCGCAAGCGTGTTCCTGTGTTAGATCGGTACCGCGTTGCATCGCGCAAAACTTTAGCTGCCTATGGCGAACAGTTTAATTTAGGCCAACGGACTTTATTAGATTTGCTCGATCAGCAAGCGGAATATTATATCGCAAGAATCGATTATGTTTCTGCTACATATAATGAATTGTTGGCGCGTTTTAGAATGTTGGCGGATATGGGACAACTCGTATCTTATGCCGGCGCTTTAATGCCACATGATGTTTATAATACAGATACTGCGACTTCTTATGAAAACATGTTGGTGCTGAAGCAAGAGCAGCAGGAAAAAATGATAGAAACACAAGACCGAATTGGCGCAAAGCAAGAAAAGCGTGTCGTCAAAGAAGAGAAGAAACAAGTGAAACAAGCTGCAGGAGAGACGCAGAAATTAGCCAAGCAAGAGGCAGAAAATGTTCGCACAGCAGAAAAGCAAACACAGAAATCAGCCAAGGAACAAGCTAAACTGGCTGAAAAGGAAATGAAACGTGTTGCTGCGCAAGAAGAAGAAGCTATAAAGCTAACGGAGAAAGAAGCCAAGCGCTTAGCTAAGGAAGAGCAGAAAGCGGCGAAACTTGCAGAAAAAGAGGCAAAACGTCAGGCGAAACTGGCACAGGCAGCATAGTCCGTCCAGTTTGAAATGGGGTCGTGTCTCAATTGATTGATGAGACGGCCTCGTCCTAATGGTTAAGATGTTTGGAGGAATTACTATGTGTCTACATGACTATTGTTTTATGCTTCTTACGCTATTTTTTTAAAGTAGAGAGTGCAAGGTCTTTTGGTTCTTCGCGTAGATCGTATTAATCTTGTGCACCGCAGTTAGCTTTCGGAATTGAAAATCTTAAAGGACTACTGTGTTTAATCCCCACCCAAACTCTCTCAACATGACCGCAGAATGTTAGGATTATCTGACGACACGCCCAGTACCAAAGTGCTATTTCAGTGATTAATAGTGGACACTATAAGTGGGTAGCCTCGCTACGACGCTAGCTGCTGAATTTAGGCTTAATGCGATCAACTTACCTTTAGACGGATCTTAAACGGTCAGTCATTCTAAGATATTGCTTTGATGTGCGCTGATAAACGGCTTTTATAGCGTGCCCCTTTGCGCTTATGAATTAGTTTTTTAGCGACTGCTTTATCAATAGCCGACCGAGCGTTAGCAAATGCTGACGTTGCTTGCTGTTTTTCACCATTCGCAATGGGCTTTAGTACACTTTTTATCACCGTACGCAAAGCAGAGCGCTGGGCAGCGTTATGTTTGCGCAGTTTCACATTTTGGCGAGCTCGTTTGATCGCAGATTTGATATTTGCCAATGGTTTTTCCTCTTTGGTCTA
>JAZGGN010000077.1:0-7540 GCA_036480475.1 Gammaproteobacteria bacterium | reverse complement strand
TTGTGTATTTCAAAGCAGAGTATCTCAGAATTCTTTAGCTCGCGTTAGATGGGTATAAACGATCGCTTACACGCCTGCTAAGTTCATCGGTTTTGGTACGATCGTAACCGGGACTTACATCCCGCGTTTCAATCATACTTCACTGAGTGTCCATTTCGCCATCCAGCTTGGAAATTTACGGTAATTATTCACAGTTAGGCTGTTAGAAAGTCTTTCTTTCCAATCCCGTAATGGCTAATATTTTAGTTGAGATTTCTTCGATAGAGTGGTGTGTACTGTTTAAATAGGGGATATTCTCGCGTTGATAAAGTGCGACGATTTCGTTGACTTCTCTTTGACATTGTCGTAAGGAGGCATATTGACTTTGTGGCAGGCGTTCATTGCGAATGGCTTGCAAACGCTTAGCATCGATATGTAACCCAAATAATTTATCTTTATGTGGCTGTATTGCTGCCGGTAAGTTTTGGGTTTGTAGATCGTCTTCTGTAAATGGATAATTCGCAGTGAGAATACCGAATTGCAGGGCAAGATAAAGGCTGGTCGGTGTTTTACCACTGCGTGATACACCCACCAAAACTAAATCAGCTTGTCCGTAATTATTAATACGGATCCCATCATCGTGTGCCAACGTATAATTAACCGCATCGATGCGATTTTTATAAGCTTCAAAATCAACCATGCTATGAGATTTTCCGATAGTAAAAGATGATTTTAGGCCGAGTTCGGATTCCAGTGGATCAATAAATGTGCGGAAAAAATCTATCAGCATACCTTGGCTGGTCGCAATGATTTCATGGATTTTCGGGTTAACAAGGGTGGCGAATATCAAGGGTTTTTGCTGGTTTTGTTGGTAGACTTTATTAATTTGTTGTACGGCCTGTTGTGCTTTTTCTTTGGTATCTATATAGGGGATGGTTGTTGTTTCAAATTCAATTTTCTCGAATTGAGTAATTAAACTATGACCTAAAGTTTCAGCGGTGATCCCGGTACTGTCTGAAATGAAGAATATTTCTCTGTGCATGATGATTAATTAGGTTGAACCTAGAAAAAGCAGTTGCAGACAAGTCTGTTAAGCAACTGCTTTTTCTAGGATTATGGTTCCCAAGGATTTAAAATTTCAACGCCTGTTGGTTTAAAATCATGAACATTTCTTGTTACTACTGTCATGCCATGAACCAACGCAGTGGCAGCGATGATAGCATCTCGATCTGAGTAGGGATTTGGAACATGAAGTTTGGCGCAACACTGTGCTACAGCGATATCAAGTACAAGAATACGCTCTGAAAACGTTGGTAGGACATGTATATTGAGCCAGGAACGGAGCATAGCTCCTTGTTTAGGGTCGCGTCGTTCAACTAAAATCGTTCCCGTTTCAAGCTCTAAAATAGTAATTACCGACAAAAAGAGACTTGCTGCCGAAACGTTATCAGCCCACCTTATTACATGCTTGTCAGACTTACCAGATGCTACTTTTCTTAGCTCAGAGATAACGTTAGTATCAAGTAAATACATTATGAAAAATCTTCTGGCTTGTAAAGTGCTTTGTTTAATTTGGGTGGCTCAAAATCAATATCGGCAACCTCAGGCATGGTCAGTAACTCAACAATACTTTCCTGCTGTTTTATAAGCCGTTGGTATTCGTTGATAGACAATAAAACATGTGCCGGGTGACCTCGATCTGTGATAAAGACAGGGCCACTTAAAGAGGCTCGTTTTATTTTACTAACATCTTGATTAAATTCTCTGCTGGAAACTGTGGTAATACTCATGTCAACACCCTCTAAGCTGTAAGTAGTTATGTTACTACATTTGTTAGTATAGCAAGAATATAGGTGTATCGCCACTTTGTAGGGTAATGGGTGTAGTTAACCTCAGCTCGGGATAAGCAATCCTATTAATATAGTGCAACGTATTGAAATACAAGGCTAATTTTACTTATAAAGATTGTTTGCCCTCGGATCATATCGGCCATACTTTTAATATTAAAGGTAAGGCAACGACAATGACAATAATTTCTGTCGGCAGGCCTAAGCGTATGTAATCGTAAAATTTATAACCACCAGGTCCCATAACAAGGGTATTATTTTGATGGCTGATTGGGGTTAGAAATGAACAGGAGGCGCCAATGGCAACCGCCATTAAAAATGGGTCAATACTGACATTTAAAGACTGCGCAATACTCATGGCGATCGGAGCCATTACCACCGCGGTTGCGGCATTATTCATAATATCTGATAAAGTCATTGTGACGATGAGTAATAATGCGATGATGAGTAATGGCGTGTGGTGGCCGGCAAAATTCACGACAAAGTCTGCAATCATCGCAGTTCCCCCTGTGGCTTGGAAAGCACCACCAATGGGGATCATGGCAGCCAGCAAAATAATGATTGGCCAATCGATGCTGGCGTATATTTTACGCATAGGAATGGCTTTCGTTAATACCAAAGCCAATACTGCAATCGAAAAAGCAATTTGTACCTGGAAAATCTGCAAGGCCGCTAAAATGATTGCACCGATAAATATGGCGATAGGTAGTAAAGCTTTGCGACGAAAGCCAACTTTAATATTTCGCTCAGCAAGTGGCAATAATCCTAAATTGACAGTGTTTTCGCGCAATGTTTCTGTTTCACCTTGTAATAAGATAACATCCCCAGCATGTAAATGAACATGATTTAAACGCTTTTTAAAAGCCCTGCCTTGACGTGCGATGGCCAGTAAATTGACGCGCAGGCGTGAACGGATCCGCATCTTGGCCCATGAACGTCCTTCCACTCGTGCATTTTGTGGCACAACCGCTTCGATCAAACTAATGTCACCGCCACGGAAACTCTCTGGCGTGATCATATCGCCGCTGGCAAGTTCTAATTTGCCCGCATCGAGCAACTTGTGTAAATCATCATGTGAAGCCTCAATAATTAATATGTCTTCAGCTTGTAAGATTTCATTTTTGTTGACATTGAGTCGTTGTTGTTTATTACGAATTAAACTTAAAATACTAAAATCTCCAGCGGTCAGTACTTCCAAATCCTGGCATGTTTTCCCAACAATGGGTGAGTCTGAAGGTACGATGATCTCACTGGTATAATCTTTAATATGAAACAAAGTATCATCTTGGGTAGGCGCTTTGCGATTTTTAGGAATTAAGCGCCAGCCGACCAAGGCAATAAAAATAACGGCCGCCAAAGCGATCCAGAACCCGACCGGTGTAAAATCAAACATGGTGTAAGGATGCCCAGTGACTTGTAGACGATAAGAAGAGATTAATAAATTAGGTGGTGTACCAATCGCAGTGGTTAAACCGCCGAGTACTGAGGCAAAAGCAATTGGCATGAGCACCAGTGAAGGTGAGCGGTCATTATCAATGGCGGTTTTAATCGCGACCGGCATCATCAAAGCGAGCGCACCGACATTGTTCATAAAAGCGGATAATACGGCAGTAATTATCGTTAATATACCAATATGTAGAATGATGGGGGAGGTGATGGGTGTCAACCGCTTGACGACGTGATCAATAATACCGGATTGAGTGATGGCTTGCGTGATTATCATAACGCACGCCACCGTAATCACAGCAGGATTACTGAGCCCATTAAATGCATCTCTTGTTTGTACAATCCCTAGTGCGACCAGGCTGATCAGCGCGATACAGGCGACAACATCGTAACGCCAATATCCCCAAATAAAAAGTATCAGTGTGATCGCAAGGATAGCCAGCAGTATGTAGGCTTCATACATAATTGTCTCTCACCCTGGAAAAAGCCAGTTGATAGCGAACCTATTCCCTTAATAAAGGATACTTATCACTCTGCAATTGCTTTTTCTAGGATTATCCTAAATTCGACAGCGAATGCCGTAGCAAAGGTGCTTAGGATTACTCAGTCAGTGTCAGCACAACAGCTACGGCAGAATTTATTGTATAGCCACGCAATAACAATCCCACCGATAAAGCCATCGACAAATCCCCAGACGCCACCAAGGATGCTGCCGAGTATGGTCGGTTCATAACCTATATAAAGTGTCGCCAATGAGCCGACGATATCAAGTCCCCAGACAAAGAATGAATTTATAATTCCCAGTATAAATATCCCTATGCCCCAGGTCACACCGATGGCAAGCCCAAAGCTGAGTACATGTAATCGTATACATTTATGCATCATTATCTCCCTATGAAAAAGTGGCCTAAGCTTAAGTATAGTCTTTATCGTCGTAAATAAGCCGTCGGTTCAAGCTGATTTTCTGCTAAAATAAGATATGAAGCAAAAGAAAACGATAAGTTTTTAAATGAGATAGATAGGGTAACTGGAGCCATTAAGTGAATGATATAATTTATTATTTCAAAAAAATCTTGTTTATCATAGCCAATTGCCTCATGCTTTTACTCGTGGTTATTGTTAGTTATGGGCAAAGTGATATGAATGATAAAGATAAATTAAAGCAACAATTGACACCTTTGCAGTATAAGGTGACACAAAAAGACGGGACTGAACCGGCATTTAATAATTTACATTGGGACAATAAAGAACCAGGGATCTATGTTGATGTTGTTTCTGGTGAAGTTTTGTTTAGCTCACTGGATAAGTATGATTCTGGCACAGGATGGCCAAGTTTTACTCGACCACTTGTTGCAGAAAATATTATGACCCGTGAAGATCGAAGCTGGTTGGGTCGACTGCGTATAGAAATTCGGTCTAAGCAGGCTGATTCGCACCTGGGACATGTTTTTGATGATGGCCCACCTCCCACGGGCAAGCGCTACTGTATGAATTCAGCGGCCTTGCGCTTTATCCCAGTGGATGAGTTAGAAGAAGCCGGGTACGGGGAATATGCACAGTATTTTGCCACGGAATAATCTAATACGTATCGCAGTCAGGCTTTATACCCGTTATCCTTCAAAGAAGGCACTTAATTAAGATTTCCTGATGGCTCTGAAGTTTGGCTTTTGGCGCCCAGACTAGGTACAGATTTGGATAAAAACAAGAAAAATCACGCGGATTTTAGTGTACTAAATGACAAGTTATTTTTCGTGTTTTTATCCAAAGATGCCCCCAAGCTAAGTGAGCTGAGACAGCTTGCTCCATTACTTACTAAATTCGACTTACTGCTCATTATTATGGTAGGCTGAGTTCTGCGAATAAAAAAGTAGGGGTGTTGCCGCACAGTAGGGCTTCCCTATGTTTATCGTAGTTTTATACCCGTTACCCGTCAGAGAGGTATTTAAGTAAAATTTTGCGATAGCCCTGAAGTTTAAAGGTGGTGAGCTGGTGTTGCATACTGAGCGATGGATAGCTGGGTGAAGTGAGTAGAAAAGGAGATCAGGTTTATGTCACGAAAGGAGAGTTTACAAGCACGGATCTATCATGGGGACGAGGTTGAGGTTGTTGCTACAACGCATGATGAAAGTGCATTGCGTGCCTCACTTGCTGTAAGACTGGATCAAGCGCCTCGTTGGACACAAGGCGCTATTGTGGTGTTTAGCACAGATGAAGTTATTTATCGTACACGTAAAGCTTGTGAAGAATAAACCTAGAGCTAAGGAATATCATTCTACGTATTCTCCCAAAGCGGCTGCCGCATTTAACTTGGCACGTTCCAACAAAGCGTTTTGTGCTTCATTAATGTTTTCTGCATTACCTTGCCAGGCTTTCAAACAAGGCTCTTGTAATGCCCTGCCGTAGGAAAAGCTTAATTGCCAAGGCTGCTCACCATTGCTATTGATGGCATTCAAATTAGCAGTTGCTTGCTCTGGCGTCTGGCCACCAGAGAGAAAGTTAATACTGGGCACTGCTGCGGGCACATGATTGAGGCAGACACTGAGGGTGTATTCGGCAATTTCTGTCGCTGAACACTGTTCCTTGCATTCTTTGCCAGGTAAAACCATACTTGGCTTTAGCACAATATATTCTAGTTGTACTTGATGGACAAATAACGCTTTGAATAATTCATGTAAGACAATTTCGCAGACATCAGCGCATTGGTCAATATTGTGAGGGCCATCTATGAGCACTTCCGGCTCAACAATAGGAACAATACCTAAGTCTTGGCAAGTTGCGGCATAACGTCCCAGCACCTCAGCACCAGATTTGATAATAGACAAGCTGGGTGTGTTGTCTGAGATTGCATAGACATTACGCCATTTAGCAAATCGTGCCCCTTGTTCCTTATAAGTTTGCAGGCGCTCACTTAGACCATCTAAACCTTGGGTGATTTTTTCATCAGCAGTATTGGCTAACGTGACTAAGCCTTTGTCTACCTTTATGCCTGGCACAATACCCTTTTGCATAAGTACTTCTGGCAACAAGGTGCCATCGTTGTTGCCTTGGGTTAAGGTTTCTTCAAATAAGATCACACCATTGATGTATTTTTCCAAATCAGGCGTAGTACACAATAGACTGCGATAAGCTTGACGATTATCGCTGTTGTTTTCCAGTTCAATAGCGGTAAAGCGTTTGCCCATGGTGCCAGTGCTTTCGTCAGCAGCAAGGATCCCCTTCCCAGGCTGAACTAATGCTTCTATTGTTGTGTGTAATTCATTGTGGGCAGTCATACTCTATACTCCTTTCTTCTAGGATTATGGTTGGGTTCTCGATTTGTTCTCAGGCTAAGTTAGCCGGGACAAGTGCATCTTAATATTAACTCTTAGATTTGACGATAGCATTCGTAGAAACATACTTTTCTCTACGAACGTTTTTAACATCAAACCCAAGCGATTTTAATTGTTCAAATGAATCATCGATCATTTTCGGGTTACCACAAAGGTAAATAATATCAGTTTGTGGATCAGGCTTTAAATGTTGTAACCCAGTTTGAACATGGCCGCTATATTCATAATCTTTAACATCGCTAAGTTCAGTTAATTTTTCCTGGCTGTAGTGTGCGCAGAAAGAAAAATTCGAATGTTGTTTTGCAAATTCAACGAAGTCTTCTTCATACAGCAAATCTTCGCGCCGTCGTACGCCAAATAGCAGTGTGACGCTTAAATCAGTTTGCTCTAAACGCTGCGCAAGTTGGTTGAGCATACTGTGGTAAGGTGTGACCCCTGTACTGGTTGCAGCTAAAATGTAACGTTGCGGACTTTCATCACGCAAAATCAAGCGTCCAAAGGGACCACTGGTGGTTACTTCATCGCCAGGTTGCAATGCCCATAAGTATTGACTCGCTGGGCCATTTTCAATGTAGCTCGCAGCAAACTCGACTAATTTATTTTGTCCTGGAATACTAGCAATGCTGTAGCTGCGACGCAAGGTTCTATCACCACTTTCGAAGTGAATATTCACAAATTGCCCGGGTATCCAGGTAAATGTCTGATCATCATTTAAGCGGAAGGCAAAATGACGTATTTGCGGGGCAATGGTTTCTATCCATTCTAATGTCATAGTAAATGTTATTAAAGGCATATTTTACTGCTTTTTCTAGGATTAAGCGCCAACCGTGATGAGTATAATTGTTTGTTTTCACGCTGTCTATGCCGAGTTATGACGACTGCTTTCTTTCATGTCGCTTATCTCGAGGTGGACTGACTTGTAGTAAGCGAACGCGGCGA
>JAZGGN010000076.1:0-3157 GCA_036480475.1 Gammaproteobacteria bacterium | reverse complement strand
AGGGCTAAAGTTATCCTTAGCCCATAATGATGCCTTAGTTAACAATGCGGGAGCCGCCTTTATCCATGCGCTCAGACATAAGCACATCAACCTTATTGAGTGCTGCGTCTAATAGCTCGACTGCTTTATCAACTGAATTTTCAGCCGATAAGCAACCGTTGCTGTTTGCATAAATAGGTGTTGCAGTTTGCGCAATTATTGATACTTCTTGCATGGCAGACTCAAAAAATGCACCTAACTCACTTGCGACTGCTATGCTCACGCCAGTATCTAAAATGTTGTGCTCACGTAGTTTTTTATTAACAATTTTGCGTATTGCGTCCATTATTTAACCCTCTTTTTAAGCTCTTTATCAATTGTGTATGCTTCCAGTAAAAGCAAAAACATTCGCTCAGCTTTCTCAAGTTCACCATAAAAGTGCGTTGAAAAATCTGGAAATTCCTTGCTGAATCGGCAGAGATAATAACCCCCGGTTATTGGTTCTTTAGGGTGGTTTTCTTCCCACAAGATACGATAAGCGGCCAATTGCAAAAGGTAGTCTTGATACACGCTGTTGGATGTTTTCCAATCAAGCAAGATAAGCTCACCATTAGTATTACGGCCAATAGCATCGGGAGTGCCACCAAAATGGTGTTTGTGACTAACCATTTGAATCTCTTGATACTCAGATATAATTTCAATTTTGTTGTTGTCTTGCCACTCTCTAAACATTTGGAATGCGTTGAGTGCTTGTTCGGCTCGGTTTTTTCCGACACCTTTCAGGACCCCCATATAGTCATCATTGTTAATATAAAGCTCTACCATTTCATGCGCTAAGGTTCCACATTCTGCGGCCTCGTCTCGCTCTTCGTATAGGCTTGCTTTACCTTCCTGGCCTTGTTTAAAGGCCCATTGCATTAGGCCCCCTGATTCTTTAAATCGGCCTAGTACAGTTGTTACACCTGGCAATCGTTTATTCTTGCCGTCAACCTCTAACCAGTATCCCT
Organism: Gammaproteobacteria bacterium; assembly: GCA_036480475.1. Lineage (GTDB taxonomy): Bacteria > Pseudomonadota > Gammaproteobacteria > JAZGGN01 > JAZGGN01 > JAZGGN01. Next base: position 2,171 of record JAZGGN010000076.1, on the reverse strand, counting down.
TTTTAGGCGTTGCCATGTGTCACCTCCGACATTTTTTCAAGAGCCCAAGGGACCATTTCAGCCCAGCATTCTTTGTCATCCATCAATAGCAGGATGCCACTAGGGTTAAACTCAAGCTCTAAACCGCGCCAATAACCAAAGGCTGATTGCATTTCGTTTTTGTGCACGTATGGCAAAAACTCACGATCAAAACCATGATTATTGAATGACGGCACAAACTTACTTGTCGCCCATATCCTCGCTGATTCCTTGTTCATTCCTTCGCCTGTAGTCATTTTTAAAAATAAAATGATGCCCACTGTTGAAGGCTTAAAAGGTACGCTTGTTGTCTTAGTTAACCACGTTGATATAGCGGCAGAATCCAGTAATTGCTGCTGGTAAGTATCAATAAAAGTAGCAACTGCGTTGCTAACTCTAAGCTGCATATTGTTTTGAGTTGGAAAGGCTTTATTGTCGAGCATATAGAATATTTTGGCGCACATTGAAGCAATGTTGCTTGCATAACTTAACCCTTTGCGGTCAAGATAAACTTTAACAGTGATAGGCTCTGTTTGGCTTAGCTCTATCATTTCCTCAATGTCCATTTGTTGCTCGCCAGGCTCTTCAACCTTATTAGACAGCTTATTCATTAATTCAAGTCGCTCTATGCGTTTGACTAAATCGTCTAGTGTTGCTTGCTCAACGGCTTGTTGTTTTTCTCGTTTAAATAATTTCATTTTGTAGTCCTTTGTTTTACATACCCAAACCGCTCATGCGCCTAGCTTCTGCATCATCGGCGCAAGGGGTGGGCTTTTTATAGGCAAGTTTTGCGTCTTCCCGTTTTAATTAATCCCAATCGTCATCATCAAGGTCAAAAGGTGCACCTTCATCTGAGACCTCAGCTTTTTTAGGTTCAAAAACAATCTGCTTTTTCTGCCAATCTGGTAGCGAGTTATAAACTGCATCACTTGGCTCATCTAAATCAAAGAATATGCTTTCATTGACTTGTGGACCTACTTCGATGCCCTTCATCAATTTGCTAATACCAATGATTTTGTTGCGCTCATTGCCGTCTTTTTTCTCGTATTTTTGAATATTAAGCTGGCATGTTTTACCAATAAGTTTCGTGAAATCGAAGCTTGCACGCTTATCCATTGGTAGCGGCTTACCCATTGCCTCAATGTCTTTGAGCAGTGTTGCTTTGTCATTCAATGATAGGGTGTAATATTTGCTGATTGCATACGGTAAGCCGTCAACCATCTCGCCAGGTATTTCCCAAGTGATGATAATTTGTCGCTTCTCGCCGTAGGGCGTTTGCTGTTGACCAATATCAACAATTGAATAGATACGTGCTGGGTAAACATCGTCTTCTAATAGCGTGAAACCGCCGCCGCCGCCGATACTTGCTTTCATAGTGTTAATTCCTTTTGAATCAATGCAAGAGCCATTGCATGGTATGCGGCATAAGCCAGCGTATCCTTGCCGTATGGATTGCATATATTGTTTTTTTTGAAGTTTTTTAACGCTCTATCTTGAGCTTGATGAATCACAAAAATGTTTGTGATTTGATGTGTGCTTAAATCTGAATGTTTAAGCAATGCGCTTATCCCTTGCATTGTTTTACCCTGTGTATTACTCGTTTTATTTTGTTTTTCTGCCTAAGCGAAAATAAAAGTAAATTAAATGTTAATACACGTCAAGGAATAAATGTTAATTATTTGTTTATACCGTCCGTCAGTTGGGTTTAATTTTTGTTAGCAAAAAATTATAGATGCGCTATTTTTAAGAGCTTCACGTTCTTTAGGAATATTTGCCACGGAAAGGTAAATCAAAAATCAGGGTATGATAAATGCAGGGCAATAAGAATAATTGCGCCCATGCTGTGCGCATATTAGAGCGTCAGTTTGCGGTATGTAAAAGTTGTAAGTTTAAAAGGAAGTGCAGGGTATTAGGACAATACCCTGATTGTGATAAGGGTTCAGGCGAAACCCAAAGAGCTTTCAATTTCCCCTTGGTCGATGTGCTGCCTAGTTAGTGTTTCAATAATTATCATTTTAATGGCTGCTTCACGCGCAGGCACAGCCATTCTTTCAAGTGCAAGTTCGTGTTTTATACAGTATTCAACCATAACATTCATAGCTTTAGCACATAACTCAGCCTGATTATTGAAGCCCTCCATATCTTCGGGCTTT
>JAZGGN010000075.1:0-4844 GCA_036480475.1 Gammaproteobacteria bacterium | reverse complement strand
GATTTGCTTTTCAAAAACAATTCTTATGCATGATATCGTTATTGGTTTATTTATTAATTCTCACGAATTTTAGATGGCAATTTAGTATGAACTATTTTGAAACACTACCTAATCACTCAGTACCTCAGGCTTTTTTCACACATCAGCAACATCAGCAAACAGCATTTCCCTCACCCCCGCAGCAACCGCAACAAGTCCTTACGCAACAACTGGGACATAATCAGCAGGCTTTTTTCTGGCAGCAGCAACCTCCAATACAACCTCAGCCACAAAAATACAATCCGCATGGATACACTCCGTATTATCAACTACAGTAACCTTAACGCCTTTGCTTAATCCAGCGTAAACAAACCGCCATCAAAGGCGTTAAGTCCGCCTTAATTTGCGCTTGGTAGGGGGCGCTTAATAATAAAGCGCCCACCTGTTCAAAATCACAATCTTGACCATGGCTTTGCAAGAAGGACAACCACGGCTTACCTGTCAAGCCCGCGATCTCTTTGCGTGGAAAATAAGCCAACGCGACTCGCCTTAATAATATCGATAATTCAGTGACAATTTCTTTGCCCTGATGAGACTGCTGGTATTGTGCTTGTAATGCTTGTAGACGTTGTAGCGCTAACTTTTTGATCCGCTGGCGACGCAAGTAACGATAGCCGATCCAAATAAGGCCGCTACAAAGCAGCACAATTAAAGTCGTAATGATGATCCATCCCGGTGCGGGTGGCCAAAAAGACACGGCTTTTGGCAAATGGATATCACGCAACGCAGCCAGTGGATCGTATTCAGCTTGCATGTTGCTTCTCCCGTGGGCGGCGCGCTGTGTGACCCGCTAAAGCATATTGTAGATCCTTATGCACAGGGCGATCGGTACGCAGTTCAATTAAAGCGATCCGACGCTTTGTCAATACGGAATTTAAATGTTCAAACTGCCGATAAAAATAATCATGATAACTTTGCCGCATTGCCGTCGCTGTGCAATCCAATAACGCCGCTTGCTGACCATTGGTTATCGCATATTTACCTTTTGCTGGTGGTTCAATTTCAATTGGATCACGAATTAAACACGCGATGACTTCTGTATGCTGTGCCAAACGGCTTAAGTGGCGGGCTGCCTCTTCATCTAACTTAGCAAAATCGCTGAGAATAAACAGTAAGCTCCCTGGCTTGACCACATGACGCAAGCGCAATAACACTTGCGCTAACGCCTGCTCATGCGGTGGTTCAGGCCGATCGAAATCACTGAGTACTTTTAAAAACGGCAAAACACCGCGTAAACGAGCTTGTGGGCGAAATTCAATGTGCTTCTTACCAGAAAAAATAACGCCACCTAAGCGATCGCCATTATTCACCGCCGCCCATGCCAAGAGCGCTGCAGCTTGCGCAGCGACGACTGACTTAAATGCGATCCTCGTGCCAAAAAACATATTCAAGCTATAATCAACCACCAAAAATACCGGCCGGTCGCGCTCTTCATGAAAAAGCTTCGTATGAGGTGTGCCCGTACGTGCCGTCACTCGCCAATCCATATGACGAATATCATCCCCTGCTTGATAAGCACGGACTTCATCAAAATCGACGCCACGTCCACGCAAATTCGACAAATGACCGCCGATCAATTGATTGCGCATTTTTTGCTGGAAATTTAAATTCAATAGCTGTGCGGTATGACGCAGTGCAATTAAATCGTGTAAAGCAATGTGTACACCACGATCACTCACAGGCTTTGCGCTTCTAGCAACCATTATGAACCCTCAAAACTAGCCAACCATCCGCGAGCGATAAAGTCAGCCAAATATTCGCTGACATCAATATTTTGCGCAATTGCATGATGGCAGACTGCCTCTAACGGTAAACCCTGGGCAAACACTTGTAAAAGTTGCCATTGTACTTGAGTCAACGGCTCAATCGCAACGCGCCAGCCATCACGCCAAACGAGAAGCAATACCTCATTCTGTGTTAAATCAATCTGCTGTTCCCCTTCATAATCCAGTTGATTCACTTGCCAAATCTTAGCAATCGGATAAGACGAACTTAACAAGTTCGCATTCACAGGTAATTGAAAAACTACTTTTTCTACCTGCTCATTATCCATCGCAGCGATCAAGTCAGCGTCCAAACGCGCCATCATATCTTGACCATAAAAAGCTTGTACCCAAGCCCACTCCAAACGCGCAACATCTGGTAAATAAGGCAGATCTTGTGTGGGCTGAAAATCTTTTATAAAAAGAGAAAAGTTGCTGCCATATTTATTTAAGTCAGTAAAATGAGACGGTGTTTGTTCAATATAAATTTTTGCCATCGCATTAAAAAATTCATCACCAACCAAACGCAAACACACCGGATAATGCGCACTTAAAGTATTGCACAGCGCCGTGTTTTTATTACGACGATAAATCGCCAACTGCTGATTGACTGATAAATTAGGATGAGATAAAAGATGAGGGGAAAGTACTGATCCATCGCCTTGCTGACTGATGGCTTGGTAAAACGCATGTTGTAATTGATTTAAATTCATGAAAGAAATAATCCTAGAAAGGGGAAGCACGGTGTATGCTGGTCATACTCCCCCTTTAACCTAGAAAAAACTTAAAGTTTCTATCCTTCTTTTTTGCCACCAGTGATCTTATCACAAGTGCCTTTAGGCACCATGACAAAAGCATCCGGGTCATTATCCATTTTAGCAGAACCCTTACACGACACTTTGTCACCAGCGCCACAATCATTCATGCCCGCTTTAGCAATCCCATAGCACTTTTCCATATCAGCCATATCCTTTTTCGCAATAGCCTGACCCGCACTCAAACTCAAAGACAATGCAGCCACAGCAGCAATTGCGGCACTCATCATTTTTTTCTTATTCATCACACACTCTCCCAAGGAAGGTTTATACACATCACAATAACCGTTGTTGCCAACGCCACAGCTATGTTGGCATAAGCCTCTTTCAATGTACAGTCGTTTTTTTATCAAGCTGATATATACCCGTGATCTTTCAAACAGGGCATTTTTGCATCCCATCTTGAGGGCATCTTTGAACAAAAACACTGAAAATCACTTGTCATTTAGCACACTAAAATCCGCGTGGTTTTCAGTGTTTTTGTCCAAATCTACCCCTAAATCTGGGCGCCACCTGTCCCGCCTGATTTGAGCGGGGAAAAGCTAAACTCCAGGGCTATTGGTAAATTTTACTTAAGTGCCCTCTTTGAAAGATCACGGGTATAAATCATGCTCAAGCTGCAGGTTGTCACCTGATTTTTTCAAAGGAATATGTTATGATCATAGAACGCTGGGAGTAAGACTAAAGGAAATAAAGCCCATGGCTATCACATCTACAATCCTCAACATGTTTGGCTATTCCCCTGTTCGTCCGCTGCAAAAACACATTGATACTGCACACGCAAGTGCAGAACTGTTGCTCCCTTTTTTCAAAACTGTATTGGCACAGGATTGGAAAAAAGCAGAAAAGTATCAACTCAAAATTGCTAACCTGGAAAGAAGTGCAGATCAGATCAAAAAAGAAATTCGCCTGCACTTACCCAGTAGCTTATTCTTACCCATCCCTCGTGTTGATTTACTTAGATTACTTGAAAAGCAAGACAAAATTGCCAACAAAGCCAAAGATATCGCGGGTTTAATGACCGGACGCCGTATGCAAATGCCAGCGCCTATTGCTAAGCCATTTGTCAGTTATCTGCAACGCAATATTGACGCTTGTACACAAGCACATAAAGCCATTATGCGGCTGGATGAGTTAATTAAAACTTCATTTCGTGGTAATGAGGCACAATTGATTGAGAGCATGATTAAGGAATTAGATCAAATAGAACATGATACTGACGAAATGCAAATTGCACTACGCAAAAAGTTATATGATACAGAAGATGAATTACCGCCGATCCATGTGATGTTTCTGTATAAGTTAATTGATTGGACTGGTGGTTTAGCAGATTGCGCGCAAAGTGTTGGCGGCCAACTGTTGTTGATCCTAGCGCGCTGATTTAACCTATCTGATTATACTCGCCACTGGATCTCTATACGCCGATTCAGCGCACGACCCGCTAAGGTATCATTGCTTGTAATGTTATTTACAGATCCTTTGCCTTCTGCATATAAGCGATCAATATCAAGACCACGCGCCCATAACAAGGCCAATACTGCTTCAGCACGCTGTTCAGTTAACGCTTTCTGATAGTCAGCAGTGCCTGCTTCATCCGTAAACCCAGCAATATTGATACGCACATCTTCATAACTTTTAACAAAATCAGCAATATGATACAGTGCAATATATTCATCTTCATTCAATTTGGCACTTTCAAAGCGGAAAAATTTATCTGTCGGGATGACCATTGTCGTCGTATCACCGTACTGAACGATTTGCACATCAGCACGTGACAACCTTGATTGTAAATCTGCTCTGGATAAAATAACCTTAGGTACCGGAGCACCCCCCGCAAGGATATTTTCCGGCATGAGTAATGGTGCTTCGCCATCCTCATCAGTAAAAAGCGATTCCTCAGCATCAGGGACCGATGCTTGATTACCAAAGTGGGCCAACGCTGGGTTAACCGCCACCATACTGAGCAGCACTAATATAATATAACTAATTGATTTAGTTAATTTTTTTGTCAAATTCATGATACTTACACCTAAACAAAAGCCCAATTATCTTGTATTTTAACATAAATTAGTCAATTTGTTAAGCGTTGAAGCACATGTGTGTCAAACCAAAATGAAAATGTCACCCCTTTCTCCAAAATGAAAGTGTCACCTCCTCGAACACAGCACTACGGATCTGGCTGTGCAATTTACTATCAGATCTACTATCCTTTGAGTACGGTACAGGC
>JAZGGN010000074.1:0-5166 GCA_036480475.1 Gammaproteobacteria bacterium | reverse complement strand
TCAATTAAGCGGTGGGCATCGTTGCGAATAGTCGGTACAATTTTATCTATTTTCTTATGCTCATCAAAAGTGATCATGGTTTCAGTTAATTCGAATTCAATTGCACCACGAATTTGTCGTTGTTGATGCAATAATTGATATAATTCATACAGAGCAAATAAATGTGGTTGTATCGATTTATCGATTGCTGCTGAATCTTTATTCTCAAATAATTCAGCGACTTGATTATAAGTTAAGCGTGCTTTGGAATTAATGGTCGCTTTATAAAAGCGGTGACGTGATAACTTTCCCTTAGCCGTGATCGACATTTCACAGATAAAAGCAAAACGATCGGTGTTCGGTTTCAAAGAGCACAAGCCATTGCTGAGTATTTCGGGCAACATGGGGATGACTTTGCCGGGGAAATAAACCGAGTTGCCGCGCTGCATGGCTTCCTGATCCAAAGCGCTATAGGGGGCAACATAATGGCTGACATCAGCGATGGCAACATATAATTGCCACGCACCATTGGGACGCTTTACACAATGTACTGCGTCATCAAAATCTTTGGCATCTTCACCATCGATAGTGACAAGCGGTAAATGACGTAAATCAGTGCGATCGCTTTGATGTTCTACTTTCTCAGCGAGCTGATCGACTTCCTCGATGACAGCTTGTGGCCATTCATGCGGCAGACCGTGCGAGCGTACGGAAACATCAATTTCCATCCCCGGTGCCATATGCTCACCGAGAATTTCAACCACACGGCCCAGTGGCCGGGTATGCGCCGTTGGCTGGGCGATTATTTCAACCATAACGATCTGACCATTTTTAGCCTTATGAATATGCTTAGGGGATATTTGAATATCTTGGGTAAGGCGTTTATTGTCAGGTTCAATAAAAGCGACACCGCCATTGCGAAAGAAGCGCCCGACGACTTGATGATGGGTATATTCAATTACTTCATGGATAACCGCTTCAGAGCGGCCACGTCGGTCTTTGAAAGATTTATGTGCCAGTACTCTATCACCATCAAAGACCAGGCGCATTTGCTTCGCAGATAGAAATAATTTATCACCGCCATCATCTGGGATAAGGAATCCATAACCATCTGGGTGGCCGCTTACCTTCCCCGGAACCAGTGACAATTTATCGATCAAGCAATAGCGACCACGTCGGTCGGTCATGAGTTGACCATCACGGCACATCGCTTTTAAGCGATACTTTAATGCAGCAATTTGTTCCTTAGATTGTAGATTTAGTAGAGCAAGCAACTGTGGTAAGGTCGCTGGGGATCCTCGTTGATTTAAGTGCTCCAATATATGTTCGCGGCTAGCAATCGGGTTTTCGTACTTTTTTGCTTCACGTTGGGCAAATGGATCTTGTGTTTTTGCCGTCTTACTGGGTTTTTTTGGCACGAAAATATTCTCCGCTGGATAAGTTTAGGTTAAAGTATCATCATATTACAAGATTTTCCGAATATAGTCTTGTATCTTAGAGCGTGTGGGTAAAATTGATGAATCCAGGTAGCTTTTTCTCTGTTATTTTATTGGCCTGCATGTGGGGACCGTCATTCCTATTTATAAAAGTAGGAGTACAGGAGATCCCACCGCTGACCTTAACTCTGGCGCGTGTTTTCTTCGCGGCGCTATTACTCGTGCTATTGCTGCGCCTGAGGGGATTAGCGCTGCCTGGATTTGGGATGATCTGGGTACATTTAACAGTGATGGCGGTATTATCCTGTATTGTGCCATTTTCTTTGATCAATTATGCAGAAGTCACGATAGACAGCTCGTTGGTGGGCATTATTAATGGGTTAGTTCCCCTGTTAGCCACATTACTGGCACATATCTTTATCGTCGAAGAGCATTTGACCTGGAAACGTACAGGTGGTGTTTTACTGGGTTTGCTGGGTTTTTTATTGCTGATGCTGCCCTCATTGCAAAAGCATGGAGTGGATGTGAACACTCAGGGAATTTTAATGGTGGGTTTAGCGTCATTGTCTTACGCCATTGGCATGGTTTACGGCCGGCGTTATTTATCCGGATTAACCACCTTGGCCTTGCCGACCATGCAATTATTGCTGGCGACGGCGATTATACTACCGATTGCGCTGTGGTGGGAGCAACCGTGGACATTGCCGATCCCCTCGACTTCTGCTTTACTTGCCGTAGCAATGTTATCCTTATGGGGGACAGCCGCAGCATTCGTCGTTTTTTTCTATATTTTGGGTAATTTTGGGGTTGTTGCACTGGCCGTGTCGGTTTACTTGCTCCCCCCATTCAGTATTTTTTTCGGGGTCATATTTCTAGGTGAAGTCTTAAGTGGCTTGGTATTTGTGGCCACTGCATTGATTTTGTGTGGCATGGTGTTGGTAAGTCAAACTGCAATATCCAGACGTATTGAATGAGCATATGATTATACCCGTTACCCGTCAAAGATGTCCCCAATCTGGGCACCAAAAAAACCAAACTTCAGAGCCATTGAGAAATCTTACTTAAGTGCCCTCTTTGACGGGTAACGGGTATATATGCTACATTTGTGCATAAATAATCCTGTTTTTGTTAGAGGTTTTTGTAATGGCAAATAAAATTGTATTGGCATATTCCGGTGGTTTAGATACCTCGGTCGCCATCAAATGGTTACAGGACCAGGGCTATGAAGTAATTGCCTTGGCTGCTGATGTGGGTGAAGGTAAAGATTTAGCGGCGATCAAAGACAAAGCCATCGCTTTAGGTGCGAAGTGTTATGTGATTGACGCCAAACAGCGTTTAGCTGAAGACTATGTTTTTCCGGCTTTGCAGGCCAATGCACTTTATGAAGGTCAATATCCACTGATCTCAGCCTTATCGCGACCACTCATTGCACAGTTATTGGTTGAAACTGCTCATAAAGAGGGCGCTGTAGCCGTATCACATGGGTGTACGGGCAAAGGTAATGACCAAGTACGTTTTGATGTGTCCTTGATGAGTTTGGATCCAGAATTGAAAATTATCGCACCGGTACGTGAAAATCCGATGTCACGTGAAGCTGCGATTACTTATGCGCAAAAGCATGACATTCCTGTGCCAGTCACCAAAGAAAATCCATTTAGTATTGACCAAAATTTGTGGGGGCGCAGTTGTGAATGTGGTGTGCTCGAAGATCCGTGGGTTGAACCACCAGAAGCGGCTTATGGCATGACCGCGTCAATTGCAGAGGCGCCGGAGCAAGCGCAAGAAATCATCATAGATTTTGAACAGGGCTTGCCGGTAGCGATCGATGGCCAAAAGAAAATATTGTCTGAGTTGATTTTAGATTTGAATAAAATTGCTGGTCAACATGGGGTCGGTCGTTTGGATCTAATTGAAAACCGTTTGGTAGGGATTAAATCACGTGAAATTTATGAAGCGCCCGCAGCAATCACCTTAATCGCTGCGCATCGTGCCTTAGAATCTTTAACATTAACGCGAGAGCTTGCGCATTTTAAACCGTTGTTGGAACAAAGATTTGCGCATTTAATTTATGAAGGCATGTGGCATTCACCATTGCGCGTGGCGATCGCTGCTTTCTTGAAGTCCAGTCAAAAAACAGTGACGGGCAGTGTACGGCTTAAGTTACATAAAGGGCAGGCCATTGTTGTGGGTCGTCGTTCAGAGCGTTCGTTGTATCAATTTAAATTGGCGACTTATGATCCCAGCGATCAATTTGATCACAGCGCTGCTGAAGGTTTCATTAAATTATGGGGCTTGCCTTTGCAAGTGAATTATCAAGTCAATGCGAAATTAAATAAAGAGGATTCTTCATGACACTTTGGGGTGGTCGTTTCAGCAAAGCGGTGGATAGCTTCGTGGAAGATTTTGGTGCTTCAATTCACTTTGATCATGTTTTGGCGCATTGGGATATTGTGGGCAGTGTCGCGCACAGCAAAGCCTTAGCCAAGGCTGGGGTTTTGTCAGGAAAAGAACAGCAAAAAATATCTGCGGCTTTATGGAAATTAGCTGAAAAAATTGAGAGCGGCAAAATAAAATTTTCTTTAAGCGATGAAGATATTCACATGAATATCGAGCGCTTGCTACATGGCTCTATTGGCGACCTTGCTGGGAAGTTGCATACCGGACGTAGTCGCAATGATCAAGTCGCTTTAGATCTGCATTTATATTTGCGCGCACAGGTTTTGCATTTATTAGAAAAATGCCATGCTTTACAGTCTGCTTTGATTGCAAAAGGCTTGGAGCATATCGACACCCTACTTCCAGGGTATACCCATTTACAGCGCGCGCAACCGGTGAGTCTTGCCCATCATTTGCTTGCTTATGCTGCGATGCTGCAACGCGATATGCAACGTTTACAAGAAGGTTGGCACAGAATTAATGTCATGCCGCTGGGGGCCGGGGCACTTGCTGGTGCGGGCTTTGGATTGGATAGAGACTATGTTGCACAATTACTTGCTTTTGATAGCCTCTATGAAAACAGTATGGATGCGGTGAGTGATCGTGATTTTATCATTGAGTTTTTATCCTCAGCCTCGATGATTATGATGCACTTATCACGTTTAAGTGAAGAATTAATTTTGTGGTCGAGTCAAGAGTTTGCTTTTATTGAACTTGACGAAGGTTACTCTACTGGCAGTAGCATGATGCCGCAGAAAAAAAATCCTGATGTGGCAGAATTAGTGCGCGGCAAAACAGGTCGCGTTTATGGTGCTTTGATGTCTATGCTGACGATCTTAAAAGGTTTACCACTGACTTATAATAAAGATTTACAGGAAGACAAAGAAGGTGTATTTGATGTCATGAAAACAGTACAGGATTGTTTGACAGTATACGCGCCGATGATTAGCACAATGAAAATCAATAAAAATAATATGGCGCGTGCAGCCAGTGGTGGCTTTTCTAATGCAACGCAAGTTGCTGATTATTTAGTGGCGAAAGCGTTACCTTTTCGTCAAGCGCATGAAGTGGCGGGGAAATTAGTATTGCATTGTATACAAAATAATACAGTCTTAGAAGAGTTACCCTTATCAGTCATGCAACAATATTCTGATTTAATTGATAATGATATTTATCAGCAATTAGCCTTGACCTATGTTGTAGATGCCCGCAACGTGCGCGGCGGTACGGCACGTCCACAGATCAGAAAGCAATTAGATCTTATTAAAAAGCAAAGCGAAGCAATGCAAGTGAGTATTGTTGAGAAGCAAAAATT
>JAZGGN010000073.1:0-7596 GCA_036480475.1 Gammaproteobacteria bacterium | reverse complement strand
TAGTTCAAGCTGATAAGTTTCAGCAACACTTTTCATGAAGCGCGCCATATTGCTTTGCTGGATTTGAACGGCTGTGGGTTGCCAGAGGGGTTGGTCCATTATTATGATACCTTTATTTTTTTCTAATATTGTTACCTGGATTACCCGGTCAAGCTCTGAGTACGACACATAATAATAGATGAGGCACCGCGTCATCCTCCGGCGTAAACGAAGTGAGCGACCGGGGGATCCAAGCATCCATATTAGGAAAAACTTCGATTTTAAAATGCATAGAAAAAAACCAAAAAATTAACACTTCCCATCAGTATTCGTACCTGGATTACCCGGTCAAGCCGGGTAATGACGGACTTTAGCATTATACCAAGTCTAAGTATAAGTCACGCCATGTGGGATTAGACTGCTCAATCAGATCTAATTTCCACTGGCGAGGCCATTTTTTCAAGCGTTTTTCCTTCGCTATGGCAGTCATAATATCTGCATGAATTTCAAAATATACTAACTTATTAATATTATACTTTGTTGTGAATCCTTTAGTAACTTTTTGTTTGTGTTACCAAACACGTTTTACAATATCACTGGTTACGCCAATATATAGGGTGCCATTTTTCTTGCTGGACAAAATATAAATATAGCTCGTCTTTTCCATTAGGCTTAAACTTATCTCAATGCTCGCGTAACTTTTGATCCAGTGTTACGTTGTAAAAATTTATCAATGTATTGTCCGGCCACAATAAGCTTGTCTAAATCAATGCCGGTTTCGATCCCTAAACCATTCAGCATATAAACCACATCTTCACTGGCAACATTCCCTGTGGCACCGGGCGCATAAGGGCAGCCGCCTAAACCAGAAACAGAACAATCAAAGATTGTGATCCCTTGTTGTAAGGTTGCGTAAATGTTTGCTAAGGCTTGACCATAGGTGTCATGGAAGTGGAGTGCGATATGCTCACGAGGAATTTTTTTCTTAACAGCATCTACTAATAATTGCGCCTCGTTGGCGGTTGCAATGCCGATGGTGTCACCAAGACAAATTTCGTCACAGCCAAGTGCCCAGAGTTTTTCTGCAATGTCGACAACTTTTTGTGGTGCAATATGACCTTCATAGGGACACCCTAAGCTACAGGAGATATAACCACGAACACGTATGTGTGCTGCTTTTGCCGCAGAAATAACGCTGCCATAATTTTGCAGGCTTTGGGCAATGGAACAATTGATATTGTGCCCTGTAAAGCTTTCAGAAGCCGCCGTGAATATGGCAATCTCTGTGACACCTACTTGTTTAGCTGTAATGAAGCCTTGCATATTGGGCACTAAGGCAGAGTAGGTGATATTGTTGTTTTTATCTAAAGCTTGAAATAGTTCTTTGTGATCAGCTAATTGTGGGATCTTCTTTTTGGAAACAAAGCTCGTGGTTTCGATTACTTGCAATCCCGTTTGGCTTAAGCACTTAATAAATTCTAATTTTATTGCTGTCGGTACGGATCTGCTTTCGTTTTGTAAACCATCACGCGGGCCGACTTCAACCAATTTAATTTTTTCAGGTAGGGACATATTAGCTTGCCTCTATGGTTAATAATTCACTGCCTTCATTAACTTGATCGCCACACTGGTAGTTAACATGCTCTATTTTACCATTGCTTGGCGCATAAATAGTATGTTCCATTTTCATGGCTTCTAAAGTGATTAAGTCATCCCCAGATTTGACTTGATCGCCAGGATGAACATGTACGGCAACGATTGTTCCCGGCATGGGCGCATTCAATTGACCAGCAGCAGTCTCAATATGACTGTAATGTTCAGCTAAATTCACTAAACTTAATTGCTGTTGTCCGGTATTTGAGAAGATGGTCAATTTGTTATTTTTATGAATGATGGTCGCTTTATAGTGCTTCTGATTGATGTAAGCATGGATCAAATTATCTCGCACTAAGGTGCCAGTCACAGAGAATAATTGTTTGTGAATCTTTATCTGGTAGGCGGCCTGCTGATACTCAACTTCAATATTGATCTGCGCTTTGTCATCGACCAATATGAATTTTTGTTGCCGTGGTAAATTCATTCGCCACGCGCTGCGTTGTTGCCAAGGGGAATAGTCATCTTCACGGTTGCTTTTTGGTTGAGCCATTTTTTGTTGCAGTAGCAAATAAAGGGTTGCGATGACGATGGTTTCCAGTTCAATTTTTTCATCGGTGTGCAATAATTGTTTTTCATGTTGGATAATCAGTGAGGTGTTATACTGGCCCTGCACGAAATCATCCAGCTGTAATAGGTCACTGAGTAAGCTTTGGTTTGTTTTAATGCCGACTAAATGGATACGATTTAAAGTGGTGCGTAATTTGTTGAGTGCAACCTCACGTTGTTCATCCCAGCTGATGATCTTTGCCAACAGCGAGTCGTAATAAGGGGTAATTGTGTCTCCTTGTACCATTGCACTGTCGATACGTATCGCTGGATCTTGATTGATCGGTAGCTCCAGGTAGTCGATTTTTCCACTGGATGGCAGGAATTGATGATATGGATCTTCTGCACATAAGCGTAGCTCAATAGCATGGCCCTTGATGATCAGATCTTCTTGTTGCAGATCCAGTTTTTCGCCATCCGCAATGCGCAATTGCCAGGCAACAAGATCAAGGCCAGTAATCATTTCAGTGACGGGATGCTCAACTTGTAGACGTGTATTCATTTCCATAAAATAAAATGAACCCGCATTGTCTAGCAAAAATTCTACGGTGCCCGCGCCCGTATAGTTGACCGCTTGTGCCACCTGAATGGCGACTTCCCCCATCGCTTGACGTAAGGATCCACTGAGATTACAGGCCGGTGCTTCTTCAATAATTTTTTGATGGCGCCGCTGAATTGAACATTCGCGCTCAAAAAGATGAATACAATGCCCTTGCTGATCCGCTAAAATTTGAATTTCAATATGGCGTGCTTGCGTGATATGCTTTTCTAAAATAATGCGATCATCGTTAAAGCTGGCCTGTGCTTCGCGTTTAACAGCCGCCAAGGCATCCACAAAGTTTTTCTTGTCTTCGACGGTGCGCATGCCTTTACCGCCGCCACCACAGGCGGCTTTAAGTAAGATCGGATAGCCAATGTTGTCGGCTGCTTGCATCAGTGCTTTTTCAGATTGATCTTTTTCATGGTACCCTGGAATGCAGGGAATTTTATTTTTGATCATCAATGCTTTTGCCGCCCCTTTTTCACCCATGAGGGCCATGGCTTTGGGCGAGGGACCAATGAAAATAAGACCAGCATCGATACAGGCTTGCGCAAACGCTGCGTTCTCTGCCAGAAAACCATAGCCTGGGTGAATGGCTTGTGGTTTAGCTTGCTGAGCGACTTTAATAATTTGTGTAATATTTAAATAACTTTCTTGACTTGGGGCAGGGCCGATACAATAGGCTTCATCTGCCATTTTGACATGCAAGGCATTTTGATCTACTTCAGAATAGACAGCGACACATTCAATACCCAGTTGATGCGCTGTTTTGATCACGCGGCAAGCAATTTCGCCGCGGTTGGCAATGAGGATTTTTTTAAACATAGTTCCTTACCCTAAGATTTCTTGCGCTTCTCAAAAAAGTCATGGAGACGCTGTTGTGCATCCGTTGTTTTGCATAAATTTGTAATGAGGGTGACTAAGTCTTTTTGTAAAACATTATCGATCTTTTTGCCATCTACGTGATGATCAATCAGATCTTTCGCCAGCTCGATGGCTTGCAGGCTATTGTTCGCAATTAAATTTGCCATTTCAAGGCCGTGTTTTATTAAATCTGCCGGCGCGACTACTTCACTGATCAACCCTAATTGCTGTGCCTTTTGTGCTACAAAGGTTTCCGCCGTGATAAAATAACGTTTTGCTGCTTTTGCGCCGATTGCTTTAATAATGTATGGGCTGATCACCGCAGGGATTAAACCGAGTTTAACTTCAGAAAAACAAAATTGTGCGCTTTCGACTGCAATGGCGATGTCGCAACAAGCAATCAAACCAATGCCACCACCATAACTCGCCCCTTGTATCAGGGCAATGGTGATTTGTGGTAAATGATATAGGATGTCCATCAATTGGCTAAGCTCACCCATGTTTTTTAAGCCGTCTGTCTGTGCAATTTTCTGCATCCATTTGAGATCGGCGCCCACTGAAAAATGCTTGCCGCTGGCTTGCAGGATGACGATGTGAATGGATGTATCGGCTTTAATTTCTTGTAAATTTTGAATTAAGGCTCGGATGAGTTCGCTATTTAAGGCATTGTAAACAGCAGGGCGATTTAAGGTCAGTGTGGCGATGGCGTCAGATTTTTCTATGCGGAGTACAGGTTCAGTCATTGCTAATTCTCAAGTTCGAAAAATACCATAATGGCTTGCGCGTATGGGGGCATTCAATATTGCGGACAAGGCCAGTGCGAGCACTTGCCGAGTGTCCGCCGGATCGATCACGCCATCATCCCATAACCGTGCGCTGGCATAATAGGGATCACCCTGGGTTTCATAATCAGTCAATATTGGATCTTTGAAAGCCGCTTCTTCTTGGTCACTCCAAGTTTCCCCTAATTTTTCTTTTTTATCACGTGTCACTTGTGCCAATACATGGGCGGCTTGATCGCCGCCCATGACAGAGATGCGTGCATTGGGCCACATCCATAAAAATTGTGGATTATAAGCCCGACCACACATTGCATAGTTGCCGGCGCCAAAGCTGCCACCAACAATCACCGTGAGTTTAGGGACTTGCGCACAGGCCACCGCCATAACCATTTTGGCGCCATGCTTGGCGATCCCTTCAGCTTCATATTTACTGCCCACCATGAAGCCGGTAATATTCTGCAAAAATAGCAGTGGAATTTTACGCTGACAACAAAGCTGTACGAAATGCGTGCCTTTTAAGGCGGATTCGCTGAATAAAATACCATTGTTGGCAATCACTCCAATGGGATAGCCATTTAAATGGGCAAAACCACAAATTAAGGTCGTGCCATACAGTGCTTTGAATTCGTTTAGTACGGAGCCATCCACCAGCCTGGCAATGATTTCACGCATATCAAACGGTTTGCGTAGATCGCTGGGGACGATGCCATAAAGTTCTTCAGCAGGGTAGGCCGGATCAATCGGTATTTGGATATCCAGCGTGACGGTTTTGCGACGATTTAAGTTTTGAATAATACGTCGTGCAATGAGTAAGGCATGACGGTCGTCTTCTGCATAATGATCCGCAACGCCGGAAATTTTACAGTGCAGATCTGCGCCACCTAGATCTTCGGCACTGATCACTTCGCCCACAGCAGCTTTAACCAAAGGCGGTCCGCCTAAAAAAACGGTGGCTTGATTTTTTACCATGATGGCTTCATCTGCCATCGCGGGGACATATGCACCACCTGCGGTACAAGATCCCATGACTACGGCAATTTGCGCGATCCCCTTAGACGACATATTGGCTTGATTATAAAAAATACGGCCAAAGTGTTCTTTGTCAGGAAAAACTTCATCTTGTTTAGGTAGATAAGCGCCGCCAGAGTCAACTAAGTAAATACAGGGCAAATGGTTTTGTTCAGCAATTTCCTGGGCGCGTAAATGTTTTTTGACAGTTAGTGGATAATAAGTGCCCCCTTTGACCGTCGCATCATTAATAATGATCATACATTCTTGACCAGAGACACAACCAATGCCGGTGATCAAGCCAGCGGCAGGTACAGGATCATCATACATCTGGTAAGCAGCCAACTGTGATAATTCAAGAAACGGGCTGCCAGGATCAAGTAATTCATTCAAACGATCGCGTGGCAGTAATTTACCGTATTGTAAATGACGCTGACGCGCACGCTCACTGCCGCCTTGTGCAATGTGTGCGACTTTATCTTTTAAGTCAGCGACCTTTGCTTGCATGGCCGCCACGTTATTGCGATAAGTGTCGCTATGGGAATTTATTTTACTTTCTAGTGCGAAGTCGCTCATTTTTTTTAGTAGATAAATAGGTGGTGAACCACCAAATGACTCGAATGCTTATGTTTGCCAGTATAGCGCTGACAATCGCACAGGTAAATAAACCAACCAGCAGTGGCTTCCAATAATGACCAAACCTGATCCCAAGCATCCACCAGCTTGATTCGCTGGCAAGTTGTACCGGTGCTGTCGTAATTAAATGTGTGCCTGCTTTATAAGCAAAGTAAACAATCGGCGGCAGTGTGACTGGATTGGTGATCCAAACCAGAGCAACCGCCACAGGCAGGTTGGCACGGAAAATAATCGCCAGTGTTGCCGCCATGATCATTTGAAAAGGGATCGGCATGAAGGCTGTAAATAGACCGATTGAAAAAGCCATCGCCACTGAATTGCACTGCCAGCGCCATAAGCTTGGATCAAGATGCATATTACCAAATATTTGTAAATGCTTGTAAGATCTGATTTTATGGCGGTCAGGGATGAATCTTTTAAAAAAGCCTTTTGTCATTTAGTATAATTCCTAACACTATGAATGCTGTGATATGTTAACATAAATTACTGCTAGGGAAGGCGTATGTATCTGTGGGCGATCACATTTTTTTTAGGCACTTTGTTTCTAAGTACACGTGCCAGTCTGCTAAGCCAGCCCCTGGCTTGGCTCATCTTATTGGCTGCAGGGATCTTAGCACTCCTTGCTTGCCAACAAAATTGGCGCTTACTGCGCCTACCAGCTGCGTTTGCTTTAGGCTTTGCCTGGGCGATGTGTTATAGCGCATGGCAATTATCATGGGAATTACCCACAGAATTAGAGGGCAAAGATGTTGTGATTGAAGGCGTGATTGCCTCCATCCCAAGCTATCAGTTTCCCCGTGCACGTTTCGAATTTGCGGTGAAAAGTTTTAATGGTCAAAAATTGGCAACTAAATTTTCGCTTTCCTGGTATCAAAAACCACCGCCACTTAAAGTGGGTGAACGCTGGCGCCTGCAAGTGCGGGTGAAACGTCCTCATGCGTTTGCCAACCCAGGCAGCTTTGATTATGAAGCCTGGTTATTTCAGCAGGGGATCCGAGCCAATGGTTATGTGCGTGAAAGTTCGCAAAATGAATTGCTGGGTAGATCACGTTTATCTTATCCGGTTGATCAGATCCGTCAAACGATCGGTGAGCGTTTGTGGGCAATATTAGGTGATGCACCAAGCCTCGCCATTGTGCAAGCACTCACCATTGGTGAGCGCCAAGCAATGTCGGCTGATCAATGGCAAGTCTTGCGTGCGACAGGGACTAATCACCTTATGGCTATTTCTGGTTTACACATCAGTTTGATGGCTGGATCTGCTTATTATCTAGTTAATTTTTTATGGCGGCGCTTTGCGCGCTTATGTTTATGGTGTCCGGCGCAACATGCCGCGGCGATAGCAGCCATCATTGCAGCACTCTTTTATGCCGCTCTGGCAGGATTTTCGGTACCGACACAACGCGCTTTAACGATGATCATGGTATTTATGCTGGCCTTACTATGGCGTAGAAATTTATTGCCCTGGCAGGGCTTGTCTTTGGCATTGGTGGCGGTATTGATCCTGGATCCACTGGCGAGTTTAAGCCCAGGATTTTATCTTTCTTTTGCGGCGGTAGCGATTATTTTTTATGGGGTAGGGGG
>JAZGGN010000072.1:0-11851 GCA_036480475.1 Gammaproteobacteria bacterium | reverse complement strand
CCGGCACAGCCAACCACAATGGGATCATGACGGGGAAATTAAAGGGAGAAACACCAACGCAAACCCCTAAGGGTTGACGTAAAGTATAACAATCAACCTGGCGGCTGACATTGGCAGAGAATGTGCCTTGTA
Source organism: Gammaproteobacteria bacterium (assembly GCA_036480475.1). GTDB lineage: Bacteria > Pseudomonadota > Gammaproteobacteria > JAZGGN01 > JAZGGN01 > JAZGGN01. The sequence continues at coordinate 11,719 of JAZGGN010000072.1, read as the reverse complement.
ATTGATTGGCAATGCCACAACTTACTTCGACAATTTCAATGCCGCGCATGATAGAGGCACGCGCATCGGCTAAGGTTTTACCATGCTCTTCGGTGACTAAAGCTGCGATCTCTTCAATATGCTGTTCGAGTAATTGCCTGAATTTGAATAAGATGTTGACTCTGCGACTCACCGGGGTACTGGCCCAAGCAGAAAAAGCAGCCTGGGCACTCACCACCGCTTGATCAACGATTTGTGCATCTGCAAATACAACGTTTCTAACCGCTTCGCCTATTGCAGGATTGAAAATAGCTTGACACTCGCCCCCCTTATTGGTGATAATATGTCCATCGATATAATGACCAAGCAACTCAGACATATGTCTTAAGCCTCCTTATCCCTATGCTACAACCAAACTCGCGCCACACCATTAAATATTTTTTACTATGGATATTACTATCCGCCTTACTTGGTTATATTCAACCTAATTTATTTACGCTATTAACTGATCGTATTAATATATTGCTGGCAATCATCATGTTCAGTATGGGGATCACTTTAACCGCGAATGACTTTCACCGTGTCATCACACGCCCCAAGATTATCGCACTGGGTGTTGCCATACAATTCCTTATTATGCCATTGATTGCCTGGAGTTTAACAAAAATATTAAACTTACCCCCAGCGTTAGCCGTTGGTATGATTATACTCGGGAGTTGCCCCGGAGGGACCGCATCTAACATTATTTGTTATTTAGCACTATCGGTCTGCACTCACCGCGACAACCACCTTACTCGCTGTTATCGTAACGCCACTGATGACTTTGCTCTATACCCGTTATCCTTCAAAGAGGGCACTTAATTAAGGTTTCCCGATAACTCTGAAGTTTAGCTTTTGGCACCCAGATTGGGGGTAGATTTGGACAAAAACAAGAAAAATCACGCGGATTTTAGTGTACTAAATGACAAGTGATTTTTCTTGTTTTTGTCCAAAGATGCGCCTAAGATGGGATGCTAAAATGACCTCTTTGAAGGATAACGGGTATATATCGGCCAAGCGGTACCCGTCCCTGTGACTGATATGCTATTTAGCATTTTAACAATTGTCGCCTTACCCATTATTCTCGGTGTCATCATTAACACTTGGGCAAATCAACGCTTACATCGTATTAAACCTATTTTTCCTAAAATAGGTTTAATCGCACTCGGTTTAACGGTAGCAGCCGTGGTGGCATTAAATCATGATCAATTAATTCATCTCGGTTGGGCCATTATTATTGCTGTTGTATTACACAATCTCCTGGGGCTGCTGTTCGGCTATGGGATCCCACGTCTATTGGGTGTTGAACCACCGATCTGCCGCACTCTCGCCATAGAAGTGGCCATACAAAACAGTGGATTAGGCATGTTTTTAGCGCTTAAATATTTTACCCCCATCGCAGCACTACCAAATTTACTGTTTAGCATTTGGCACAATATATCTGGCGCGATGGTAAGTGCCTACTGGCGCAGGAAGGATGCTAATTAAGCAGTGGTAGAAAAACTACTGTGTCAAGGTTAACGTACCATCACTTTGGCTAAAGTCTAATGCCTGTAAAGCACTCATGCCAAGCAAAACTTGGTCCGAGCGCATGGCTGGGTTAATATGTGCTTTGATATTGTTGAGCGTGATTGGACCAATTTCGAGAGTATCAATACGGGTGGTATACACCGTGATGGTGCCATTGGCCGTCACCGCATTTTGTGGATGACCTGGTGGTAGTTTTAAATCATTAGCAATATTTTCAGGGATTGATACATTGGTTGCCCCCGTATCGAGGATAAAATCAACGGAAACCCCATTGATTTTCCCCGTAAAGACATAATGATGCTGACGATTGGCCTGTAACACCACTTGTGCTTGCCCACCCGCGGTATAATCTACTTGCAAATTCTGATTCGGGTTGCGCTCTTGGGACAACCAATAATTGAAGAAGGTCAGTAATAAACCGATGGCTAAAACCCAGGCAATGATAAACATCACTCTAGCGAATACTTGTGGTTGATTTGCCAAAACTGGTCCTCTAAGTTTAAACTCTTATAATATACAGTTTAGCATATCAACTCTTTTTGAATGCGCTTAGCGCATGTAACTTATTGTTTATGTGAGATTATCCTTTCACAATACATCATGGGGAAAATACAATATGGCTAATAAACAACCCTTAGTGGGCCTAATCATGGGCTCCAATAGCGATTGGCAAACCTTGAAGCAATGTGCAGACGTGTTGACGCAATTGAAGATCCATCACGATTGCGAAATCGTTTCAGCGCACCGTACCCCGGATAAATTATTCACTTATGCTGAAGGTGCCGCTGATCGTGGTTTAGAAGTGATCATTGCCGGCGCGGGTGGTGCTGCCCATTTACCTGGCATGATCGCAGCCAAAACCCAATTGCCAGTACTAGGCGTACCCATTCAATCACAAACACTACAAGGCTTGGATTCACTGTTATTGATTGTGCAAATGCCAGCCGGGATCCCAGTGGCAACTTTAGCAATCGGTAAAGCGGGCGCTATCAATGCCGCCTTACTGGCGGCTGCAATTTTAGCCAACAAATATCCACCTATTGCCAGCGCACTCACTGCTTTTCGCCAACAACAAACAGAAAAAGTCTTAGCGCAACCACAACCGCAAGAGATAAGTGAATGAAAGTTGGGATCTTAGGCGGTGGCCAACTCGCTCGAATGTTAGCGCTTGCTGCCCAGCCTCTGGGCATTGAAACTTTATGCTTGAGTGCCACGACAGACACCTCCGCCAAACCGGTTAGTCCTGAAATCATTCGTGACGATAATTCACCGACGCAACTACAAGATTTTACTGATCAAGTGGATGTGATTACTTATGAAAATGAAAACATTCCATTAGAAATTGCCACCAAGATCGCAGCACACAAAAACATTTATCCTGGTGCAACCGCACTTAAAGTTGCGCAAGATCGCTTATTAGAAAAAAAATGTTTTACGCAACTGGAGATTAACACCCCTCAATATAGTGCGATTGAGTCGCAGCAAGATCTCAATGACGCTGTAGCTGAAATAGGCTTACCCGCCGTATTAAAATCCCGCCGCTTTGGCTACGATGGTAAAGGCCAATTTATTATTCGCACACCGTCAGACATTGACCAAGCCTGGCAAACACTCGGCAATCAAGCTTTAATCCTCGAGCAATTTATTCCTTTCCAAACTGAAGTATCGATCATTGCCACCTGCGATCAACAGCAACAAATCAAATATTATCCCTTGATCGAAAATAATCATCAGCACGGCATACTGCGCTTATCACGTGCGCCTTATGAAAATTTACAATTACAGCAACAAGCACAACTTTATTGCCAACGCTTATGCACCCATTTAAATTATGTTGGCACCCTCGCCATCGAATTCTTTTTAATCGATGGTCAATTACTCGCTAACGAAATAGCACCACGTGTCCATAATAGCGGCCATTGGACCATTGAAGGCGCAGATACTAGCCAGTTTGAAAACCACCTACGCGCAATTTGCGATCTCCCTCTAGGCAGCACAGCAAGCAGAGGCAATAGCGCGATGTTCAATTGCCTTGGCGAATTACCACCGATCAATGATATTTTAGCCATACCTGGCGCCCATTTTCACGATTACCACAAGCAAGCTCGCCCACAGCGTAAGCTTGGGCATATCACCCTAAATACAGACGATAACACGCTATTTAACAGCAGTTTTGAGCAATTGTGCCCGCTGCTGGGCATTGACAGTATTGCCTAACCCTGGTAAAGTCGACCTGATTTTGACAAATTTATGAGAAGACATAATGGAAATAGAGCAGCCGTTATCGGTGCACTCGATTTACAATTTTAATTGCATTCCACTCTACTAGGTAAATCAGGGCGATTACAACCGCCTTGAGCAGCGAGACTGCACACCTTGGGGTGATGCCAGGAGTCGCTGTGATGAACCGGATCCTATCTGAAAAACGACAAGCCATTGCGGAGCCAATCAATACTGGGCTGGGCAATCAAAGCGGAGTCGCTCAACTCACTGATCGACATTACTGCCGCTTGGCATCAAACATGACGATCGCTGACGCGATAAAAAATCTACGTGCCATATCAAAAAAAGTAGCGACCATCTACTGTGCCTATGTCGTCGATAAAAAAAATAAAATCGAAGGCTGTGTCTCACTAAGAGAATTACTGGTGGCAGAGCCAAACCAAACGATTGGTGACATCATGCGTCGCGATGTGATTTATTGCTATAGCGATGAAGATCAAGAAGTCGCGGCCAGAAAACTACTACAATATGACTTCATTGCCTTACCGATCATCAGCCGTGAAGGAAAAATGCTGGGGGTATTAACCAAAAAGCGCGCTTCACAAATCATGACCCAAGAGCAAACGGAAGATTTTGAAAAACTCATGGCGATCGGGGGGAGTCACCAAGCAGGTGTTTATTTACAAACCAGTGCGTTTGAACATTTCAAAAAACGTATTATATGGGTTGCGCTGCTTGCTATGCTCGGTTTTGTGTCTGGCTATATTCTACACGCGCACGAAGAAACTTTAGCTGCATTTTTAATTTTAGCCTTATATGTCCCGATGGTCACGGACACGGGCGGCAACACCGGTTGTCAAGCTTCGACCGTCGTGATCCGCGCCCTTGCCCTAGGTGAGATCCGCTTACGCGATGCACTGAAAGTGTTTTTTAAGGAAGTCAAAGTATCGCTCATGATCTGCGTGATCATCGGCGCAATCACCTTTGCCAAAATCTTTCTACTGTCCGGCAGTCAAGCTGGTTCACTGGCTGCCCCACTCACCCTCATCGCGATTGCCATCACCATAGCCTTCATGTTACAAATCATCACTTCAAATATTATCGGCTCAATGCTGCCTTTACTCGTGGCCAAACTCAAACTCGATCCGGCAACCGTGGCCAGCCCAGCATTAACGACGCTGGTAGATATCACCGGCTTGTTGATCTTTTTTGGCTTAGCGACTCGGATTTTGGGGATCTAGATCAGCAAAGCTCAGCGATTCTTTACTGAAGGTGGCCTCACAACATTAATTTCATCCAACTCGATTGCAGAAGAGTCTTTAACAGTGTCGCTTTTAAAGAAAGCCTTACTTATCCTACATTTTTTTCTTTTGAGATGAAGTGCGTAGCTCAAAATAGATTGGTATATACCCGTGATCTTTCAAACAGGGCATTTTAGCATCCCAGATTGAGGGTAGATTTGAGCGCCACCTGTCCCGCCGTGTTGAGCAGGGAAAAGCTAAATTCCAGGGCTATTGGTAAATTTTACTTAAGTGTACCCTCTTTGAAAGATCACGGGTATAACAATATAAAGTAAGAATCCACTCACTCAATATTAGCAATAAATGCATATGCTCTTATAAAATACATGCGTCTATTTAAGACCTGACAGACTATTTATAATACTATTTAAATTTAAAAAAATCAATATTAATTTAAAAGTATTCATTTTCATTTAACATATTATAATTTGAAAGCTCTATCAAAATAATGCTGATCAGTCGGGATATCACACTAAATTTATAGATTAAAATAAGACATGCCTCTTAAATAAGACATAAAAAGACAGTCCCCCCCTAGAGAAATTTTGAGTGAATTCGGGTAGAATACTCAGCCTAGTCATTGAATATGTAAACCTATAATGTCTCAACCACACCTGTTGGAAACTTTGTGATCATACTTAAAAATATTTCTAAAATTTACCGCAGCAAAACACAAGTCGTGCAAGCACTTGATGGCGTAGATTTATCTGTAAATGAGGGCGAAATATTCGGCATTATTGGTACCAGCGGTGCGGGTAAAAGCACGCTACTACATAGTGTCAACTTACTGGAAGCACCAAGCCATGGCCAAGTGATTGTTGCCGACCAAAATCTTACCATGATGAGTAAAAAAGATTTACGCCTGGCACGCCACCACATTGGTATGATCTTTCAACACTTTAATTTATTAGCCTCTAAAACAGTTTATCAAAATGTCGCTTTGCCCTTAAAATTGCTGGGCAAGCGTCAATCTGAAATTAAAAGCAAAGTACAGCCTTTGTTGGAAATCGTTGGCCTGACGGAGAAACAAGCGAACTACCCACGGCAATTAAGTGGTGGCCAAAAGCAACGCGTCGCCATTGCACGCGCTTTGGCCTGTGACCCGCAGGTTTTACTCTGTGATGAAGCCACTTCTTCCTTAGATCCTAAAACCACACGTACCATTTTAGAATTGCTGAAAAAAATTAATCAGCAACTTATTTTAACGATCTTATTGATTACGCATGAATTATCGGTGATCAAAAAGATCTGTGATCGTGTTGCTGTGCTTGACCAAGGAAAGATCGTAGAATCCGGTGACATTATTGATTTATTTACGAAGCCGCGATCAAATATCACCAAACAATTAATCCATGCGCATTTAAGGCATGAACTGCCTCAAGATGTGATGCAGAGATTATCCCCGCAAGCTGGCGAAGACCGTAATCCTGTAATGCAGATCCGTTTTATGGGGACAACAACAGCTGAACCCATTAACTATCGTTTGGCCGTTAACATGGCCATCGATATTAATATTTTACAAGCGAATATTGAGTTTATTAAAACTGAAGCCGTGGGGATGATGGTCATAGAATTATTGTGTAAACCAGATAAACTGTCACTTGCACTGGCTTATTTTACAAAGCAACAGGTTGATGTAGAGATTTTAGGTTATGCCAAACACACTATTCACTGAATTATTACTTTCCACCTGGCAAACCTGCTATATGGTTGGTGTCTCCGGTGCTTTGGCAATACTATTGGGCACACCGATCGGCGTATTGCTGATCACGACGCGTACTGGCGGCATATTGCAACATAAAACGTTGAATGCCACGCTTGCCAGTTTGGTCAATATCGGTCGCTCAATCCCATTTATTATACTGTTGGTCGCCATCATCCCTTTCACCCGCTTTGTGGTTGGCACCTCAATTGGCACGACTGCGGCCATTGTGCCATTAACGGTTGGAGCTATCCCATTTTTTGCTCGTATCGTTGAAAATGCTTTAGAAGAAATCCCATATGGGTTAATTGAAGCTGGTTTAGCGATGGGGGCAACCCCATATCAAATTATTCAAAAAATTTTGCTGCCGGAAGCGCGCGTCAGTCTGGTCAATGGTGCGACCGTCACCATTATTACTTTAGTCAATTATTCTGCCATGGCAGGTGTGGTCGGTGGTGGTGGCTTAGGTGATTTAGCGATCCGCTATGGTTATCAGCGATTTGACCTGAATATCATGCTGACGACTATCGCTATATTAATTGTATTGGTACAATTAATTCAAGTGCTTGGCGATACCATTGCCAGACGACTTAGTCATTAATTATCCTAACGTATGATGACAAAATACTTCAACCGTATTTTATTTGCAGGTTTTATCTTGATCGCGGGTTGTAACCCGGCGCAAGATGGACCGCGGCTGATTAAAGTCGGTGCCACGGCGGGTCCTAGCACCGCACTCATGGAAGTCGCAAAAAAAGTGGCTAAAGAACAATATGATTTAGAGATTGATATTGTTGAATTTACGGATTACGCAACCCCCAACACAGCCCTCAATGAGGGCAGCATTGATGCCAATGCCTTCCAAACACTCACGTATTTTGAAGCGACGCTGGCGGCTAAAGGGTATCAATTGACTGCAATTGGCGTGACGTTTATTTACCCGATGGGCATTTATTCCAATAAAATTGGTGAATTATCTCAGCTTAGTGACAATGCAACTGTTGCTATTCCAAATGATCCCAGCAATGAAGGACGCGCTTTATTATTATTACAAAAAGCAGGTTTAATTACCTTGGACGATACTACTGAAGCGCAGCTCACTCCTAGAAATATCATTAATAATCCTAAGCAATTACGTATACAGGTCCTCGATTCAGCACAACTGCCCAGAGCTTTGGCAGATGTTGACATTGCTGCCATCAATACGGATTATGCAGTTATTGCTGGGCTAAGTCCCATAGAAGATGCCCTATTTAGTGAAGGCAAGGATTCTCCTTATGCTAATATTATCGCCGTGCGCACAGAAGACAAAGATAATGAAGCACTACAGCAATTGCTAAAATCATATCAATCACAAGCAGTAATAGACACGGCTGAGACCTTATTTAAGGGCAATGCCATTCCAGCCTGGTAATAACCCATACGCTTCACCCTGGAAAAAACAGTGAGTAACGGTCAGCTCGCATAACTTTTTGATCTGCCTTATAATCCCAGTCAACCTAAGAAAAGGAACACATCATGACAAAATATTTAAGTGGGGCTTTATTGGCCGGTTTTATTTTGATCGCGGGTTGCAGTCAAGATCAAGATAAGCAGCAACCGATTAAAGTCGGTACCATTGCTGGGCCAGAAACCGCACTGATGGAAGTAGCAAAAAAAGTGGCCAAAGAACAATATGGCTTAGATATTAACATTGTTGAATTCAGCGATTATGCGACCCCCAACACCGCCCTGAATGATGGCAGCATTGATGCCAATGCCATCCAGACACTGACTTATTTTGAAGCCACGTTGGCAGCCAAAGGCTATCAACTCACCCCGATCGGTGTGACTTTTATTTATCCGATGGGCATTTATTCCAGTAAAATTGATGACTTATCTGAGCTTGCGGATAATACGACTGTTGTTATTCCCAATGACCCTAGTAATGAAGAGCGCGCTTTATTGCTATTACAAAAAGCGGGACTCATTACGCTTGATGAGATTGCTAACGGTTACACGGCACTTAGAAATATAGCGGACAATCCGAAGCGCTTACGACTACGAGCCCTCGATTCAGCACAATTGCCCAGAGCTTTAGCGGACGTTGATATTGCCGTCATCAATACCAATTATGCGGTACCTGCCGGACTCAGCCCCACAAAAGATGCCCTCTTCACCGAAGGCGAAGATTCGTCCTATGTCAATATTATTGCCGTGCGCACAGAGGATAAAGATAATGAAGCACTACAGCAATTGGTAAAATCTTATCAATCGCAGGCAGTCGTTGATGAAGCAGAAAAGCTGTTTAATGGCACAGCGATCCCAGCGTGGTAGTCAGGAGGCAAAGCTAAGAAAAAGTGACCCCTTGAAATCTCCCCCTAAAACCCCCATGTACTAAGCCATTGACTTTAGCTTTAAATGGAGAAGAAAATGACAAGTGCAGCACAACGTGAAACCCGCCAATTTGAAACCGAGAATGAGCAAATATTACACTTGGTGACTCATTCCTTGTATAGCAATAAAGAAATCTTCTTGCGAGAACTCATCTCTAATGCCTCGGATGCCCTAGATAAGCTACGCTTTTCAGCGCTATCCAAGAATGAGTTGTATGAAAATGATCCGGATTTAAAAATACAGATAAAATGTGATGAAACCGCCAAAACCATCACCATCATCGATAATGGGATCGGTATGAGCCGTGATGAAGCCATCGAACATCTCGGCATGATCGCTAAATCCGGTACCCGTGAATTCCTGGCACAATTAAGTGGTGACCAAAGCAAAGATTCACAATTGATCGGCCAATTCGGAGTCGGCTTTTACTCCGCATTTATCGTCGCCGATCAGGTGACCGTAAAAACCCGACGTGCTGGCTTAAAATCTGCAGAGGGTGTTTTGTGGACGTCTAAGGGCGGTGCTGAATATAATATTGAAACGATTGAAAAAGCAACCCGTGGTACTGAAATTACTCTGCACTTCAATAAAGATTCTGAAGAATTCTTAAGTGATTGGCGTCTGCGCAGCATCATCACTAAATACTCTGATCACATCAATTGGCCCATTTTAATGGCCAAGCCACCGGCGCCAGAGGAAGGTGATGGCGATAAAAAAGATAAAGACAGTGAAACCAAAGTCGCTGAGAAAGCACCCGAGCAAGAAACTGTCAATCGTGCCACCGCGCTCTGGGCATTGCAAAAAAATGAAGTCACGGATGAGCAATATAAAGAACTCTATAAACATATTTCACACGACTTTCAAGATCCTCTGGCGTGGACACATAATCATGTCGAAGGTAAGCAGCATTACATTAGCTTGCTTTATATTCCAGCACATGCGCCTTTTGACTTGTGGCAACAAGAAGTCAAACATGGCTTAAAACTCTATGTGAAGCGTGTCTTCATTATGGATGAAGCCAGTCAATTTTTACCCCGTTATTTACGCTTTATTAAAGGGGTGATTGATTCTAGCGATTTACCGTTAAATATTTCCAGAGAAATACTGCAAGATAATAAATTAGTTGAAAATATTCGTGCATCCTGTGTCAAACGCACATTGGATGTCTTAGATCGCATGGTAAAAAATGATCCAGAGCAATACGCTAAATTCTGGGCTGAATTTGGCTTAGTGCTAAAAGAAGGCCCGATCGAAGATTTTAGCAATCGCGAACGCATCGCTAAATTGCTGCGTTTTTCATCGACGCATGATGATAATGAAACCCCTAAAATCTCATTGCAAGATTACGTCAGTCGCATGCATAAAGATCAAGAAAAAATTTACTATATCACCGCTTCTTCTTTCAACACGGCGAAACATAGTCCCCATTTAGAAGTTTTTCGCGACAAAAGCATTGAAGTTTTATTATTGCATGATCGTGTTGATGAGTGGCTAGTGTCACACTTATCTGAGTTTGATGGCAGGCCGTTACAGTCTGTGACAAAGGGTGAGCTGGACATTAAAGGGATAGAAAAAACGGAGCAAGAAAAACAAGACGATAAAAAGGTTGAAGATGAGTACGACAGCTTAGTAAAACAAGTGAAAAGCGTGCTTGGCGAGCAAGTTAAAGAGGTCCGTATTACGCATCGTTTAACCACCTCTCCCGCTTGCGTGGTTGTGGATGACAGTGATATGAGCAGTGAAATGCAGCGTATTCTACAATCGTCTGGACAAGAAGTGCCTATAACTAAGCCGATTTTTGAATTAAACCCCAAGCATTTATTGCTGGAAAGATTGAAAAATGAAACTGATGATGATCGCTTTGCTGAGATGAGCCGATTGCTGTTTGATCAAGCCGTGTTAGCAGAAGGGGGTAAATTGGATGATCCCGCACAATTTGTTAATCGTATGAATACTATATTGCTAGAGCTGGCAAAATAAACGGTTAATCGTCACCTAAGGAACGGGCACGAAATAACTTCCGGTTTTGCATCTCACCTTCACGCCATCTTGAATCGTTGCGCCTGTCCTGACTAACTTAACTCAGGATAATCGAAAAATCCTCGCATTACCTCGGGTAGTTCTGCGGTTTTTCTCCATCGGAACGATTCAATCTGGCATAAACCTGAGCGCTAAACACGGAAGTTATTTCGTGTCCGTTCCTAAAGTCTAAAACTGAGATGAGAAAGGTAAAAATAATGACTAAAAAAACACTTAATTTTTTCTTCTTTACGATATTAGCGCTTTTTATACTTCAACAGGCATTCCTACCTGCGCTTGCTACGACAAAAAGTATAGATAAGCCGCTCGCGCTGCAAGTGCTCGGCTCTGGTGGACCAAACGATGTCGATGGGCGCGCTTCATCGAGTTATTTGATTTGGCTGGACGGAAAAGCAAAAATTATGGTGGATGCCGGTGGCGGCGCATCGCTGCGTTTTGGCGAGTCCGGTGCCAATATTGAAGATTTAGAGGTGATGGCCATTAGTCATCTACACGTTGATCATTCTATCGATGTTGCCACCATGATTAA
>JAZGGN010000071.1:0-7692 GCA_036480475.1 Gammaproteobacteria bacterium | reverse complement strand
AGGAAAAATTTGGATCGGATCGTGTGCTTGATACCCCACTGGCAGAATCCATGATTGCTGGCTTATCGATTGGCATGTCAACTCAAGGATTAAAGCCGATTGCTGAATTTCAATTTATGGGATTTATTTATCCTGCGTGCCAGCAAATTATCTGTCATGCCGCACGCATGCGCAATCGCACCCGCGGCCGTTTGACTTGTCCGATCGTATTCCGTGCGCCCTTTGGCGGGGGGATCCACGCACCAGAACATCACTCAGAAAGCACCGAAGCACTATTTGCACATATCCCTGGATTGCGCGTAGTCATTCCTTCTTCACCAAAACGTGCCTATGGTTTATTGCTTGCTGCCATCAACGATCCTGATCCGGTTATATTTTTAGAACCGAAACGCATTTATCGTTATTACAAAGAAGCCGTTGAAGATGATGGTCAAGCCTTACCATTGGACACTTGTTTCACCCTGAAAACAGGACAAGACATCACCTTGGTCACTTGGGGGGCTTCGATTATCGAAACGCTTAGTGCCGCCAAACAATTAAGTGAGCATGGTATTGATGCAGAAGTGATTGATGTGGCTACTGTGAAACCTGTGGATATGGAGACAATCCTCACCTCAGTTGAAAAAACGGGACGCTGTATTATCATCCACGAAGCGGCACGCACTGGTGGGGTCGGTGCTGAAATTGCAGCGCAAATTGCAGAAAAAGGTTTAATGTCATTATTAGCGCCGGTACAACGTGTCACGGGTTATGACACCCCAATGCCCTATCTTAAATTAGAAAAAAAATATATACCCAGTGAACGTCGGATCATTAACGCGGTCAATCAAATTATGGAGTACGCTTAAACATGAGTATTTTCAATTTACCTGATCTAGGTGAAGGTTTGCCAGATGCAGAAGTTTGTGAATGGCATGTAAAAGAAGGTGATACGGTTGCCGTCGATCAACCATTGGTTTCAATGGAAACAGCCAAAGCTGTGGTTGAAGTGCCTTCACCCCAAGCGGGAAAGATTGCCAGATTGCATGGCAAAAAAGGGGATATCATCAAAACAGGCGCTCCACTCGTTGAATTTTCAAATGGTAAAAAGGATGCTGGCACAGTTGTTGGCGAAATAAAAAGCACTGGTGAAACGATTAAAGAAGATTTCATTATCGGCTCAGCGCAAAAAAGCTCAACCCCTAAAATAAAAGCAACCCCGGCAGTCCGAGCCCTTGCCAAGAAATTAAATATTGATTTAAGTACGGTGACGTCCAGTCGCAGTGATGGCATGATCAGTATCGAAGATGTTAATCGCAGCCATCAGCAAGTTGAAGGTTATGAACCTTTACATGGGGTGCGCCGCAGCATGGCGATTGTGATGGCTAAAGCGCATCAAGAAGTTGTGCCAGTCACTATCTTTGACGAAGTTGACATTAATCACTGGAATAAAACCGAAGATATTACTGTTCGTCTTATTCAAGCGATGATCAAGGCCAGTCAACAAGAGCCAGAACTTAACGCTTTATATAACGGTATTGCTATGAGTCGTCAATTGAGTGAGCAAGTCAATATTGGACTTGCCATTGACACAGCCGAAGGTTTATTTGTGCCAGTCATTCATGAAGCAGAAAAAAAATCAGCAGCGCAGCTACGAAAAACCATCAATGAATTAAAAGTAAGCGTGAGCGAGCGTAATATCGAGCAAGAAAAATTACATGGCGCGACGATTACTTTATCTAATTTTGGTAAATTTGCTGGTCGTTATGCCAGCCCTATTATTGTACCACCGACCGTCGCTATTCTTGCGGTGGGTAAAATACACCAACAAGCGGTAGTGACAAAAGACAAAATAGCGGCGCATACCATTATGCCATTATCACTGACTTTTGATCATCGCGTTGCCAGTGGTGGTGAAGCTTGCCGCTTTCTAGGGGTTATTATTGAAGCCCTACAACATTAAGGAGTAATATAAATATGAGTAAAGAACGAATACTGTGGGGCGTGAAAGTTTCGCCTTATGTCCGTAAAGTCCAAGTCGCATTGCATGAAAAACAATTACTTTACACCCAAGAAGAAATTTTACCGACAGCTATGTTAAAAGCGACTGGGCAAGAGATCCCTGTAGATTTTTCTAAAGCCAGCCCACTGGGGAAAATCCCTGCATTGCAAGATGATGGCTTTCAGATCGCTGATTCTTCTGTGATTTGTGCTTATTTAGAAAAACAATATCCTGATACTGTGAGCTTATATCCCAGTGACCCACAGCAATTAGCTAGGGCACTGTGGTTTGATCATTATGGCGATGATACATTAACCAGCATCGCCTACCAAAAAATATTCTTTGAAGTTTTTGCCAAGCCCAATGTACTACAGCTACCTGCTGATGAAGCGATCGTTGAAAAAGCACGCAATGAAGAATTACCACCATTACTGGATTACTTAAGCGAACAAATTAAAGGCCAACAATGGTTGCTTGGTGATCAGTATTCCATTGCAGATATTTCTATTGCGACGCATTTTATTGGCTTAAAATTATCCGACTATATCGTGGATAGCAAGCGCTGGCCGGATCTAAGTGAATATTTACAACGTGTCTTTGCCAGAAAAGCCTGGCAAGAAGTACTTGAGGGATAAGGACTTATCCCTACCTCGTCATTACACGGCCCGACAGGCGCGATAAGCGCCTGGAGGAAAGACCGGGTAATCCAGTCACAAATGCTGATAGATGGTATAATGTTTTTGGTTTCTCTCTATACTTTCAAGATCGAAGTTTTTTCTAATATGCGCGCCTGGATCCCCCGGTCTCGCGACAGCTAAACGCTGTCACGGCCAGAGGATGACGCATCTGTGCGAGGTTGCCAATGACAAGACGCAGGGTGAACTATTACACAAAAATGGAATTAAACCATGATAAAATTAAGTGACTTTGGGATCACTGCCAAGCGAGGCTTTCTTCCCGCACACGATCCCTTGAGCGCTTCCATCCACTTCCCCACACTAAAAACTGTCGCACAAGAATTACCAAAATTGATCGCTTGTCGACAAGTCAGCGAATGGCTTAAAAACTTTGAACTACCCTTCCCTACTGAAAATTGCATAATCGAAGACTACCAATACGCAGCTCGCATATTATCATTTCTTGGACATGGCTATGTTTGGGAAGATCCACAAAATCCCAAAGATCGTATTCCTGAAAACTTAGCGCAACCGTGGGTTCAAGTCATGTCGCAACTCGATCGCCCACCGGTACTTTCTTATGCTTCTTATGCAATGGATAACTGGTGTCGATTAAATAACAACGAAGCCATTGAATTAGGTAATATTGCTTTATTACAGAATTTTTTAGGAGGACTGGATGAAGAATGGTTCATCTTAATTCATGTCAGCATTGAAGCTAAAGCAGGCGAAGCTTTAGATGGGATCATTGAAGCACTACAAGCTTGTAGTAAAAACGAGATTGAAAAAGTCGTACAAGCTCTATCAAAAACTGCCTCAGCACAAGAGCAAATGAATAAAACGCTTACACGCATGGGTGAACGTTGCGATCCTTATATTTATTTCAACCGCGTACGCCCTTATATTCACGGCTGGAAAGATTCCCCTGCGCTACCTAATGGTGTTATCTATGAAGGGGTGGCCGAATTTAAGCAACAGCCGCAGAAATTTCGTGGTGAAACTGGTGCGCAGAGTGCGATCATCCCAGTACTTGATGCCGCCTTTGGTGTCCAACATGGCGATGATCCGTTAGTACATTATCTTCGAGAAATGCGTGATTATATGCCGCCGAAGCATCGAGATTTCATCCACAAGTTAGAAAATATAAAAACTAACGATGGTCGCCCATTGTTGCTTGCCTACATCCTTGACAACAAAAAAAAGCAAAACCAACTTTGGCAAGTGTTTTCTGACTGCATTAATCAATTAGTGCGCTTTCGCACCATTCATTATGAATATGCCGATCAGTATATACATAAGCAAAGCAAAAAAAATAGCACCAACCCCACGGATGTCGGTACTGGCGGCACTCCTTTTATGCGTTATTTAAAAAAACATCTGGAAGATACAAAGGAACTTTTAAAACTTCATTAACTGGAGCAAGACACTTTTCATATTTGTGGGGATCCGCCAGGGTCAGAGCAACTTGATTTAAGATCCACGCGATACTTCGTAGACTCCCGATCTCTTTAGCTAACTATATGATTTATAATATTTTAAACCCAAAACGGAGGATATAATAAGCTTTGCATTCTACCGCTTTCTGTGCTATGCTATACATGTATATCAATATTTTTAGGAGTTTATTATGTTAGCCATTCGCTTACCTCAAGATATTGAGAAGCGTTTAGCTATTTTGGCAGAGCAGACCGGTCGAACTAAAACCTTTTATGCCAAACAAGCTATTTTACAGTACCTCGATGATATGGAAGATCAATATATTGCACTTCAACGTCTAGAAGAACCTAGCAGTACGACAACACTAGATGATTTGGAGGAAGAACTTGACTTGGACAATTAAATTCGACGACCGAGCCAAAAAGGAATTTAAGAGGCTAGACAAACACACTCAACGCACCATCATCCGTTACTTACGCGAACGAATAGAATCAAGCAACAACCCACGCCAATACGGTAAGTCACTATCTGCGAATAAAACTGGCTTATGGCGCTATCGTATTGGTGACTACCGACTGGTCTGTGCTATTCAAGATAATGAACTGGTAGTTTTAGTATTGCGCGTAACACATCGACGCCACGTATATGATGATTAGTAATTACTTTTAAGTGATAACGATCTGCAAAGCGGACTCATTCCACCTTAATTTTCACGGCCTCGCAATGGACCAAAAATGATATTTCAATCATTTTGGTAAAGTGTGAAAGGAGCCCAATACGAATTGGACCCTATAGCTAAGACAGATCGCAAGCTTCTTTGTTACTTATCTTTTCAATAATATCTTTTATTAAATCCAAATCCTGAATTGCGCCTTTCATTGTCCAGTTTTCATTATAAATATCAGTTGGTTGGTGATAGCGATTGTCAAAATAGTCCGGATCATTGAACCAAAACAATAACCACGGTATACCTTGCAAACCAAATGGCCAATGGTCTGAGCGAAATTTTTTGCCATCCTGTGGTGTTGGATCAAGCTCGACGGTCCGCCCCTGAGCGTTTGCAGCATCTTGTAAAAGACATTCTAAATCACCACCTGGATTATAATTCGTAATATAATCTACGGTATCATTAACATTTAATCCTTCTAAATTCAAAACTGCACTCACCGTCATATCTACAGGTAAGTGTTGTGTAAAATAGATTGCGCCTAACAGGCCCGCCTCTTCTGCGCTAAAATTAACAAATAAAATTGAGCGCTTGAAAGTTTTATCTTCAGATTTTAATAAACGTGCCAACTCCAACACACCAGCCAAACCCGCAGCATTATCGATGGCACCATTAAAGATTTCGCCATCCTGATTAGTGCCTAAGTGATCCCAATGCGCCGTCACCAACACGGTCTCATTGGGGTCATCATCACCTTCCAGCATCGCCACGATATTATTTGAGTATTCGGTTGCTTCAACGTCACTATTCACTTCCAATTGTGCAGAACCTAAAGATCTGGGTTCAAAGTCACTGTCCTTATCGGCCGCCTCCTCTTTTAATTCCTGGAAATCTAAGCCCGCACGTTCAAACAATGCTTTAGCCGCGTCAATGTGTAACCAACCTTCTATCTGTAGTGCGCTTTCATCGATATCCGCATCATCCAAGATCAGTTGGCTATTTCCGAAAGACTTTTGAACAATATCCCACTCATATCCTGCTGGATCAGTTTCGTGGATCGCTAAAGCAGCAGCAGCCCCCTGACGTTTTGCTTCTTCAAATTTATACATCCAGCAACCATAGTAAGTCATAATGTCACCTTCAAAAGCTCGGGATTTTGTGTTGCAAAACCTGGATCATTAACCAGCATCACTACTGTTTTACCGTTAAGATCACCTGTATTCTCATAATCATTCCAGTTATTCCAACCACCATCGTAATTATCATCCTCACGCACAACAATGCCATAACCAATAAATATCAATTCAGAATCATTCAATTCAACATTTGATTCACGCAATTTTGAGACAATCACATAGTCATCATTTTGCTCCAGCAAATCTTCACCGACCTTAAGTTCAGTTTCTAATGGTGTTACTTTTGCCAGTGGCACAGGTTGCAAGTAGCTTCCTTGCCATCCTGGCGCTAAGCCCAAAGCTTCAAACTGCTCAGCAAGATAGTTTGTGGTTAAGAGATCCCCTCCTGTTAAAGGGGCACGCCCACCGTATTTATCACTGGCTAATTCTTCAATATGCGCTTTTAAATTATCTGCAACATCCGCCTCTGCGGCGCATGCGCTAATATTCATAATCAACCCAAGCCCAATTAAGCCTGGCCAATAACGATGCAATTGTTTCATTATTTCCACCTAGTGTTATTATAAGCCAAATCTACAATTATTTTATCAAGTGAAAAGAGGCTTTACTATAAAGGTAATGATTGTATCACAGCAAAGTTGATTGTGCAAAATATTTACACAAAAAGGTGATCGTATGTTGTAGGTACGGTATACTCTTGATAAGAACAATCGGAGAAAATAATCATGCGACTACTTCATACAATGCTTAGAGTTGGTGACCTAGATCGCTCAATTCAATTTTACACAGAGGTTTTAGACATGCATGTGATGAGTAAAACCGATTACACCTCAGGGAAATTTACCCTCGTCTTTATCGGTTATGGTTCTGAAGACAGCGATACGGTACTTGAATTAACTCATAACTGGGAGCAATCGAGTTATGATCTTGGTGAAGCTTATGGCCATGTCGCAATTGCTGTTGACGATATCTATGCAACTGTTGAAAAAATGAAAAGCCAGGGTGTCGATGTGGTGCGCGAACCTGGTCCAATGAAGTTTGGCGGTGATGTTGTCATTGCCTTCATCAAGGATCCAGATGGCTATATGATTGAATTAATTGAGCGACATTAATTTAATCTATTCTAAGATGATGCAACTAGGCTTTCCTTTTTAGGCGCTTCGGGAACAATCAAAGCATACAATACAGGCACAACCAGTAAGGTTAAAATCGTTGCGAAAGTTAAACCAAACATGATGACAACTGCCATGCTGACAAAGAAGGCATCCGTGAGTAAGGGGATCATTCCAAGTACTGTCGTGACCGCTGCCAATAACACCGGACGAGCACGCCCTAAAGCAGAATCGATAATTGCATTGATTTGTATCTTTCCAGCGGCAATTTCACAATTGATTTGATCCACCAAAACAATCGCATTTTTAATCAGCATCCCCGTTAAACTTAAAAAGCCAAGCAGCCCCATAAAATCAAAGGGTTTATTGGTTAACAGTAAGCCTACGGTGATCCCAATTATCGACAAAGGCACACATAGAACAATCACCATAGGTTGACGTAATCCATTAAACATGATCACTAAAATAGCAAACATGGCGATAAAACTCATCGGCAATTGTTTGCCAATCGCCACTTGTGCATCCATAGAATCTTCATATTCTCCACCCCACTCCATGATATAAGCAATGGGCAATGGGATAGCTTCAATTTGAGCACTTACGTTTTTTAATACCACACTTGATTCTTCTGTTAACATGGGATCAGCGGTTGCGGTAATGGTACGCTTGCGATTACGACGTC
>JAZGGN010000070.1:0-3741 GCA_036480475.1 Gammaproteobacteria bacterium | reverse complement strand
CTACATCGAGCATGAATCTCAGTAGTGCGCCATTAAGCAAATGGTGAGCTAAGAAAGTCTGGGACAAGTGATTGTGGACCGAAAAATCGATGATAACTGTGAACTTGCCAAATGGCTGCTTTAGCCTTTTTGTCACGATTTTAGAAAGATCGTAAATAGGCTTTAAGACAAAGATTGTGTGTGTAGTTGATAAATTGCTTCATTATCCATAAGCAGTGCAACCAAGGGGGCTGTCACCCTACGAATTGATGCTTCACCTTTCTCACCATCGATAAAAATAGCATCTGCCATGATCCGGAGAGGTATCGTAATATTTTCATAATTTGCCCAAATAGTTAAATCACAATAGGGCAGCACACTAAAATCATGCCATTTGTTGAAATCCTTTGCTGTAAAACAGTGCTTAGGTGGCGCAACTTGCTGACCTTCCCTCGCTTTCGATAAAGCGACTTTGCATTGCGCAAGAATAAGGTCATCAGGCGCATTTAGGTTGATTTTAAAAAGGGCATAGTCACGCCAGGTAATGGGTGTATCAAGCCACTCAGGGGCGGCAGCGGTCTGTGTGAAAAAATTATCACTATGCGGACCCATTTCATCCCACCATTGTGCGAGCAATTGATATAAATCAGCAGTCAATATTTCCCGCAACGCCGTATAAGCATGAAGAATACTGATATGATGCACCGCTGTTGGGGCATATATGCCTTGCCATATATCCTTAAAATTAGCAATTTCTACATTGCATACTGACTTGACGATATCAGCCATAGATTGGGAGTAATCAATTAATGGGTTGATTGCAATCGTTTCTAAATAATACTTACAAACAGATTTCAAGAAAGTTTCAGCAATGCCGGTGTCATTATTATCAGTCTGCAAACACTCAGCACGGGGGTGTAATTGTTCATGCCAACCTTTAGCATCCATATTGCTGACTGCGTTATATTTCTTGATATCAAACCACGCGGGCAAGTCTTTGGCAGATCTAATGGTTTTTCTTGCCAAAAGGTCAGTTTTATGATTAGCCTGATTAATACACTGTGCCTGAGTGTTAGCTTTCTTCATGAAACAATCTCCTGCTTAACCGTTTTTTAAATTTCCTAGCAATTCTACCGCAACACAATAATATCCTCCATCTAAAGCACCTTTATTAATCTTCAACACCATACCTATCCACCCTGCCCCTTGTATCAATGCTTCAATACAGCCTATAGCACCTTCTAATGCCCAGCAAGACTATAATTATAACTATTTTTATATTTTATTGTTCGTATTTAAAACAAATAAAGTAATTATTTTTCGGCTTTTTTTGCGGGTGCGTTCGTGTCGGCTTTTTTTGCGGCGCGTTCGTGCCGGCATAATTGGCTCGGCAAAAAAGCCGACACGAACGCGTGACAAAAAAAGCCGACGTTTTTTTTTATTTTTCCAAGCCTCGACATCCATTTGCCTGCCTTTAAACTGTTCCATAGTGCTTACTAAATTACAGGCATATTCTTCTAGTATAGAAAAAACAACCTGCTGCCAAGCATCGCTCTCTTGAGCAACATAACGATTAATTTACTTTTTAGAGGCACTTAATATGACACCCACATCATTTTCATCTTTACTCACGACAAAACAGGCAGCGCACTATTTAGGCTTAACCAGCCCTAAAACCCTGGTAGTATGGCGTTGCACCAAGCGCTATCCCTTAGCCTACATTAAAGTCGGTGCCTTAGTACGCTATCGCCTCACTGATCTTGATGCTTTTATCGCTGATCGTACCGTTAAAATTTCCGATACAGCGTATGTATAAAATTTTTGTATAAAGGAGGAATTGCACATGAGTAATCAACTTAATTTTACCCGCATTCATTGTACTGCCTTACCCTATTTGCCCGCACTGTTACAACGCTGGTTACCACAAGGCAAACAGGCTGGCAAAGAATACGTGGTACGTAATCCCATGCGTGCCGATAAACAGCCTGGCTCGTTTAAAGTAAATATTCGTAATGGTCGCTGGGCTGATTTTGCCACGGGTGATAAAGGCGGTGACATCATCAGTTTAACCGCTTATTTATTTCATTTATCACAATTTGAAGCCGCTCGCCAATTAGCACAGATGCTGGGGGGATCCAATGACTAACGCCAATGCTTTTACACCACTGACAGCTTTAGAAAAGCAAAATAAAATAGACCATACCAGCACGTGGACACCAATCATGCCGGTCCCCGCATCAGCACTGCCGCTACCACAAGTCCATCCCACACTGGGACGACCCTCACAGCAATGGGTGTATACCGATAAGCAAGGACAAGCACTATGCTTTATTTATCGTTTTGAGCAAACGGCTGATCATAAAACAACAGCAACACCCAATAAATTGTTCCTACCATTGACGTTCTGTGAGAATAACCAGGGTAAACAAGCTTGGCGTTGGCAAGCCTTACCCACGCCACGCCCATTGTATCATTTGGCCGCGCTAAGTCAGTGTGTGGCAAAACCGGTACTGATTTGCGAAGGTGAAAAAGATGCAGACGCGGCAGCACAATTATTTCCCGACTGGGTAACCACGACTTGCTTGAATGGTGCCAATGCCGTCAAAAAAAGTGATTGGCAAATTCTTGTAGGACGTGAAATTTATATTTGGCCTGACTATGATGAGACAGGTCATCAATTTGCACAAACTATTTGCCAGCAATTATTTAGTCTTGGACAAAGCGAGGTAAAAATTTTAAGAACGCCATTGAGTGTTTGTCCCAGTCCTGATCAAGCACAGGCAACACTTGTTTCGCGCAAACAGGCACTTGTTGCTGGCTGGGGAGCAGCAGATGCGTTGGCTGAAGGATGGACGACAGCCCATGCCCAATTATTAGGCCAGTCTGACCAACACTGGCAATGCGTTGAAAATAAATCAACGGCCCAAGCCGATAAACAAGGAAAGCCTTCGCAAGCCCAACAATTAATGGCACTATTAGCGGATGTCGATGTTTTTCATGATGTCGATAAAAAGGCTTATGCCACGTGTGAGATGACAGGGTACACAGAGCATGTTGCTATTGACAGCCAGTATTTTCAGCACTGGTTGGCGTACCAATATTTTAAGCAATACCAACAAGCACCAACCTCACAAAGTATACAAGTCACCCTCAATTCTTTAAAAGGCTGTGCTTTGTTTGCCAGCCCTTGTCACAGGGTATCCATGCGAGTTGCTCAGCATGAGGATTCTATCTATATCAATCTTGCAAATGACTGTGGCGAATATATTGTAGTTAATCACGAAGGTTGGCAAATTGTAACTGAAGTACCAGTAAAATTTTGTCGTACGTCAATGATGCAGGCACTACCGCAACCAGTGAGTGGCGGAACCTTAGAGTTTTTATGGTCATTTGTTAATATCCCTGATCCACAAGATAGAAAATTAATCATAGTTTGGTTGCTGGAATGTCTACGTGCCAACACGCCTTTTCCGATCTTGTTATTGCAGGGCGAACAAGGCTGTGCCAAATCAACTACTCAGCAACGTTTGCGTTCCCTTATTGATCCCTCACGTATTGATCTGCGCAGTGCGCCACGCAAAATCGAAGATATTTTCATTGGCGCTGCGAATAATTGGTGTGTTTCTTACAATAATTTAAGCCATCTATCCGCCCAGGAACAAGACGCTTTTTGTACTTTAGCCACTGGTGGGGGGTATGCGGCCCGACAGCTATTTACTAATGCTGAAGAAATAGTCATCGAAATCAAGCGTCCAGTGATCT
>JAZGGN010000069.1:0-2257 GCA_036480475.1 Gammaproteobacteria bacterium | reverse complement strand
CCGCCGCCAACCCCTAATAAGCTTGCCTGTGTGCCAATGGCTGTTGTCGTCAGGTTTAATAGCATAGGTCTGGGCAGGCTTATGTTTGCATCAGGTTTGCGTAAAAATAACATAGTGCAGGAAATAGCAATCAAAAATAAACCAAATATAATAAATAATAATTCTGATTGAATCAGATCAGCCAGTATCACGCCAAATATGCTGCCAATGACAATACCAAGGATCATGCGTTTATATAGTGGCCATAATACCCAACCAAACTGATGGTATGCGCGCACTGTTGCAAAAGTTGTTGCGACCATGATCGCCAGTGATGACCCTATCGCCATATGCATTACTAGATTGGGCGGGCCAATGCCTTGGTGTAAAAAAATAAAGGCCAGTCCTGGTACAACAATAATGCCCCCCCCTATGCCCAGTAATCCAGAAATAATACCCGCAAAAAAGCCAATTAAAACGTATAGAATGTAAATGCTCATGTCGATGCAGCAGGCTTACGACAAGCATCCGGGCAGAATTGTTCCAGTTCTTTGAGTGCCGCCGTGTAGATCTGACGTTTAAAATAGATCACTTCCTGTGGGGGGTACCAATAGTCAACCCAACACCAGCTATCAAATTCTGGGGTACTACTTAAATCCAGGCGAATTTTTTGTTCACTACAAACCAGCTTGAGTAGAAACCATTTTTGTTTTTGGCCAATGACAAGTGGCTGACTGCCACGACGAATATATTGCTTAGGAATACGGTAACTTAACCAACCTTCAGTAACGCCCATCAATGTAACGTCAGCAGCTTCTAGGCCTATTTCTTCAGTTAATTCACGGTACATTGCCTGTTCGGCAGATTCATTTTCATCAATACCACCTTGTGGAAATTGCCAGGCATCTTGTCCCACACGTTTTGCCCAGAATACTCGTTCATTATTGTTGATCAAAATAATGCCAACATTGCGTCGGTAACTACCAGATTGAACGGTCATAGTTGAACTACCAGAAAATTATTATCATCGCTTTATTCTACAGCCCACCTGTAGGATTGCAAATTAATAGATAAGCCGTTACTATAAATGTGTGAAAATTTACACAAAGTGCTTTAACCCTATGATAGAGAAGTGCAACAATGCGTGATGCAAAATCATTACTTGCTATTTTATTACCCTGTCTCTTTTTCTGGATGGATAAGAAATTAGTTTCTGGCTTGATTTGTCTAGGCTTGCAGATCACACTGGTTGGCTGGATCCCTGCGGCACTTTGGGCCTTTGCTGTATTGAAAAAATCGAGGAAACAAATGGCCAATCCTGAATTAGGAGAAATAGGATGACAGCCAAAGTTATTGTCAATGGTGCCTCAGGTCGGATGGGGCAAGTCACGGTTGCAACGATCAAACATTCGGATGATTTTGAATTGGTTGCAGCTTTGGATCATGGTGATGATTTGTATGAAAATATAAAATCAACAAAGGCAGATGTTGTTGTCGACTTCACTGTTGCTTCGGTTGCTTTCGAGAATATATCGACGATAATTTCTGCCGATTGTCGGCCTGTAGTGGGGACCAGTGGTTTATTGCCTGATCAGATCAGCGATTTAAAACAACAATGCCAACAAAAAAAACTTGGTGGGGTGATTGCCCCTAATTTTTCTATCGGCGCGGTATTGATGATGAAATATGCGGCTGATGCAGCAAAATATTTAGAGGACGTTGAGATTATTGAATTGCATCATAATGGCAAACAAGACTCGCCTTCAGGCACGGCCATAAAGACTGCTATTAAAATCAGTGAAAACAAGGTGAGGGATGCGGCACAAAAAAGTAGTAAAGAAATTATTCCAGGCGCGCGTGGTGCTGAATATGAAAATATCCATATTCACTCGGTGCGTCTACTTGGTTTGATGGCGCATCAGGAAGTGATTTTTGGTGGTAAAGGTGAAACCTTAACGATCCGGCATGACAGCATCAATCGCGAATGTTTTATGCCCGGTGTTTTGTTGGCTTGCCGAAAAGTGTTGACCATGGATCGCTTAGTCGATGATTTGGCTGATATTTTGTAAGCATCAGTTTCTTGAGACAGGTGCGTTGTAATAGCTTAGGAACGGACACGAAATAACTTCCGGTTTTGCATCTCACCTTCACGCCATCTTGAATCGTTGCTCAATCGAAAAATCCTCGCATTACCTCGGGTAGTTCTGCGGTTTTTCTCAATCGGAACGATTCAATCTGGCATAAATCTGAGCGCTAAACACGGAAGTTATTTCGTGCC
>JAZGGN010000068.1:0-3761 GCA_036480475.1 Gammaproteobacteria bacterium | reverse complement strand
GAATTACCCCGAGTAGTCCTGCGGTTTTTCTCAATCGTAACAATTCAATCTGACATAAATTTGAAAGCAAAAACCGGAAGTTATTTCGTGACCGTTCCTAAGCGCACCTAAGCTGAGGCAAATGGACATAGTAAAACTAATCTAGTGTCTGGCGATAACGCTTCAAGCCAATCACCAAGATAACCACAATGAAAATAAGGATAGGCCAGACTGATGGCCATATTTCAACAAAACCATTACTTTTTAGAATAATACCACGGACGATCCGTAAAAAATGTGTTAATGGCAGTAAATCTCCAACCCATTGTGCCCAGACCGGCATCCCATAAAATGGAAACATAAAACCAGATAAAAGAATAGAGGGTAAAAAGAAAAACACAGTGGCTTGCGTTGCTTGTAACTGATTAGAAGCAACCGTTGACAAAGTTAGACCAACAAGTAAATTGGCGATGATAAACGGCAAACATGCTAATAATAAAATACCTAAATTTCCACCGATGGGTACCGAAAATATCCAAAAAGCAATCATTAAGATTAAAATTACTTGGATGTAGCCTATCACCACATAGGGCATCATTTTTCCCAACATGACTTCCAAAGGTCGCGCGGGTGAGGCTAATAAATTTTCCATCGTGCCAATTTCACGTTCACGAGTGACAGCCTGCGCTGTTGAAATCACCAGCGTTAGCGTTAGTATCACACCAAGTAATCCAGGAATAATATTAAATTGAGTGATGCGCAATGGGTTATACAAGGTATGCACTAACGTTTCAAATGCGGGTGGTCTTGCATGCAAATGTTGTAGCGCACCTTCTAAATCACTATCGATAACATTATGCATTAGTTGAGTAAATACACCTAGAGCTTGCCCTGGTGCACCTGGATCGGTACCATCAACTTCTAACAAAATATTTGGTCGCTGCCCACGCACAATATCGCGTGAAAAATTTGGTGGAATATTAATGACAAATAGTGCTTCACCGGTATCTAATAATCGTTTGGCTTGCCTTTCATCTTCTACTTCCGTAATAAAATGGAAGTAATCACTATTATGCATTGCTTGCACAATGGTACGTGAAAACTTACTCTTATCCGCATCATTGATTGCTGTCGGAAGATGTTTTGGATCAGTATTGATCGCAAAACTGAACAACACGAGTTGCAGCAATGGAATACCAATAATTAAACCTAAGGTCGTACGATCACGTCGTATTTGCATAGACTCTTTGATCATGATCGCCCACAGCCGTGCGATAGAAAATTTTTTTATTTCCAATTAATTATCCTCATCATGATCCACCAGAAAAACAAATGAGTCTTCTAAATTTGTTTTGATCCGTTCAATCCTGTGTTTTTGTGGATCGATCACTTTATGAATACTTGTTTGCAGGGCAAGCTCGTCTTTACCACAAACATGCAAGGCATCACCAAAATTAACTGCCTGCATCACACCGGACATACTCTTCAATGATTGTGCTACGCGATGCAGTCCTGTACCCGTGATCTGCCATGTCAATAAACCAACATAGTCAATCACTTCTTGCTTACTACCTTCAACCAAAATTTTACCATAAGCAATATAAGCCAATCGTGTACAACGTGCCGCCTCATCCATGTAGTGTGTACTTACCAAAGTGGTCACGCCTTCCTGACTCAACTGATGAATTTGATCCCAAAATTCACGCCGCGCTTTTGGATCCACGCCTGCAGTTGGCTCATCAAGTAGTAATAGTTGCGGATGATGTAACAAACAAGCAGCTAGAGCAACGCGCTGTTTCCAACCTCCTGACAATTCCCCAGTGATTTTTTTACGACTATCAGTTAATCCCAATCGCTCAAGCGCTTCTTTCACTCTCTCTTTACGTTGTTCAACTGAATGTAAGCGAGCCATTAGCTCTAAATTTTCCTGGATAGTCAGATTGCCATAGTAACTAAAGTTCTGCGTCATATAGCCTACATGCAACTTGATTTGCTGTGATTGCGTCAACAAATCAAATCCTAAACATTCACCAGATCCTGAATCTGGTGTTAATAAACCACAAAGTAGCCGTATTGTTGTTGTTTTACCACTACCATTTGGACCTAAAAAACCAAAGACTTCACCTTTTTTTACTCTAAGATCAACATCTATTACGGCATGCAATTTACCAAAGTTTTTATTTAACTTGCTTACATTAATAATATAATTTTCAGCCGTCATCACTTGCTTCCTGCTGCACTCTGATCGTGATGTAAACCGGTTGACCTGGATGGAAATCTGCGGGCTGTTGTGGAATTGCTTTTATGCGGAAGACATATTTAGCACTGTTCTCTCGACTAAACACAACCGGCGGGGTATATTCAGCCTGAGGTGAAATATAATAAACTTTAGCTTTAGATGGTTCGACACAACCATCGCATTCGACTTCTATCTCTTGTCCATAACTCACTCTGTTAAGGAGTGGCTCGGGTAGGAAGAAAACCAAATAAATATTTTCCGGTGGTAGTAAAGCCAACACGCTTTGACCCCCTGGTATATTTTCTCCTTGATCAAAAAAGGTATCAAAGATAACCCCTGCTGCAGGCGCATATTGCTTTTTCTGCAACAGTGCCCACTGTGCCTCTTCAGTCTGTGCTTCAGTCGCACTGACAATTTGTTCTTGCGCTTCAATTTGATCCGTCCGGCTTGCTTGCTGAGCATTTCTAAGCTCCGCTTGATATTGCTTAATGCCTTCTTCAGAACGCGTATATGCAGCTTCATTCGCTTCCAAGCTATCTTCATCAATATACCCATCGCGGTATAGATTACGTGCGCGTTCGACACGCTCTCTTGCTAAATTACGTTGCGCAATAGCTTGGTTAATACGTGCTTCAAATGCTTCTATTTCAGGCTTTCTGGCCAGAGGTCGAGATATATCGCTCAGTAGCGATTGAGCTGCCCTTAATTGTGATTGTGCCTGCGCTAATCGTGCCATCTGTGGTTGTGGATCCAACACATAAAGTAATTGCCCAGCAACTACTTTATCACCGCGTTGTACCAATCTTTCTTTCAGCACACCACTAAAAGTCGGGCTCAAAAGGATAAAATCAGCGTCAGCATAACCCTGCAAGTGAATTTCATCCTGCTGAGAACAGCCCGTTAAGATAATCAAAACGATAAACAATTTCGCACATATGCTTATGCGAGGTTTATCCATAGTCCATTCCTCAGTTCCTAAATTTCGCGTACGCCAAACACATCTTTAACCTAGAAAAAACAGTCGGCCTCTACTGCGGCTGATTAATGCACTGAATCTTAGGGATTTTTTGTATTTTTTCTCGCTCACTGTACGGGTGAGCACTACTTCCCTCGAAAAAACACAAAAAATCCCTAATCTACAACACCTTAATCACCCTCGCTACGAGGTCAACCGCTTTTTCTAGGTTTAACCCAGAAAAAACAGATGGCAGGGTATAATTCGCACAATCCTTCGATTTATCGGGCATAGAAAAAATGCCTATCCCCTGACTAAAAACCCTAGTTAGGGGAACTTCGCCCCAGAGTAAGGGGACGGGCATTTTTTTATTACACCATCTAAATCAAAGTCTTGCGAGAATTATCTCCCTGCAACTGTCTTCTTCAAATTAAATAAATTGAAGAAGTTTTCTGTCGTGTGTTCTTCTATATCAGCATAGGACATATTACGTAATTGCGCTATTTTTTCAGCAACATAGCGCACATAGGCAGGCTGGTTACTTTTGCCACGATATGGTTCAGGGGCTAAGTAAGGTGAGTCTGTTTC
>JAZGGN010000067.1:0-3171 GCA_036480475.1 Gammaproteobacteria bacterium | reverse complement strand
TTGCCTTAGCTTTTTTACCTGCTGCTTCAGTTGCAGGAATTTCAACAGGAGATTCAATTGCTTCATCAGCAAGTTTCTCAGCAGCTGCAGCTGCTTGTGCAGCTAATTTTTCTTCTTCAACCACATCGCGTTTTACATAAACACGTTTTTTACGTACTTCAACAGAGACACTTTTACTTTTACTATCAGCTTGTAATTCTTCTTTAGTACGACGCTTTAGTGTAACTTTGCCAACAGTTTTGCTGATTGTTTTTTTAGTGGTGCCATGTGCCTGTCGCAAATATTCGAGCAACACCCGCTGTTGCTCTTGTGAAACAGCTTGATCTTCATTAGACATCGGGTTGCCCGCTTTTTCAAACTGCGCTAACAGTCGATCTGTGGGAACCTTTAATCGCTCTGCGAGTGTTTTAACAGTAACTGCCGCCATATGATTATCTACTCATCTTCTTCTGCTGTGAACCAATGCTCACGTGCCTTCATAATTAACTGACCTGCCACTTTTCTATCCAGGTCCGTTAAATCTAACAAATCATCAACAGATTGCTCAGCTAAATCTTCTCTCGTGATGATGCCACCCTGTGCTAAAGTATAAGCTAATTGACGCTCCATGCCTTCCAATACCAGCAAATCCTCAGCAGGTTCTGCCCCAGTTAATTCTTCTTCTTCAACAAGCGCTTTAGTCAATAAAACATCATTTGCCCGTTCCTGCAAGCTTGCCACTAATTCTTCATCAAATCCTTCTGCCGCAAGGAATTCTTCTGCAGGGATATAAGCAATTTCTTCTATAGATGAAAAACCAGCAGCAGTTAATGCCACGGCAAGATCTTCATCTACACCCAACTGCTCAATAAGCAATTGCGTTAATTCTTCTAACTCCTTGCTACCCTTATTTGCAAATTCTTCAGAGGTCATTACGTTTAACGTCCACCCAGTTAACTCACTGGCCAGACGAACGTTTTGGCCATTTCGACCAATCGCTTGTGATAACTGCTCAGGTGCTACTGCAATATCCATGGTATGACTATCTTCATCAACAACGATTGAAGACACTTCCGACGGCGACATCGCATTGATCACCAATTGTGCCGGGTTATCATCCCATAAAATAATGTCAATTCGCTCACCGCCAAATTCACCGGAAACGGCTTGCACTCGTGCGCCACGCATACCAACACAAGCACCGATCGGATCAATACGGCCATCATTGGTTTTAACTGCAATCTTGGCACGAAAACCTGGGTCCCGCGCAGCACCTTTAACCTCAATCACTTCTTCGCCAATTTCTGGGACTTCAATTTTAAATAATTCAATCAACATTTCTGGGCGAATACGGCTAACATAGAGTTGTGGCCCACGCGCTTGTTCCTGTACTTTGTATAAGTAGGACCGTACTCGATCACCCGGACGAAATATTTCATGCCCTAACATTTCACTACGCGGCAACAACGCTTCCGCCTTGCCTCCCAA
This sequence comes from Gammaproteobacteria bacterium, assembly GCA_036480475.1. Lineage (GTDB taxonomy): Bacteria > Pseudomonadota > Gammaproteobacteria > JAZGGN01 > JAZGGN01 > JAZGGN01. Next base: position 1,704 of record JAZGGN010000067.1, on the reverse strand, counting down.
ATCTACAATAATATTATCACGTGTTGTTCTTTTTACCACGCCCATAAGCAATTGGCCGATGCGCTCTTGATATTCAGTGACAACGAATTGTCGTTCAGCTTCACGTACGCGCTGGGTTATCACTTGCTTCGCAATTTGTGCCGCAATACGGTCAAATTTAGCTGATTTCATTGGCTCTGATACTTGTCCCCCGATTTCAATATCCGGGACACGTTCTCTCGCCTGCTCGAGTGTTAATTGTCGCTGTGGAAACTCTAACTCTTCATCGACAACAACCTCCCAAGTTCGGAATGTTTCGTAATCTCCAGTCACTGCATCTAGATCGACACGCACACCAATATCAAGACTCGAGCGCTTACATGCTGCAGCACTCAAGGCTTCACTTATTGCCTCCAAAATAATCTTCCGATCAATATTTTTTTCATCAGAAAGCATTTTTGCTGCTAATAATATTTCTTTCCCCATACTGGGTGTGTCTACACTTGCCATACTATACTGCCTCCAACTTCTTTCCTAACCATCATCTTTTGCCTTACAAGCGGTGTTATGTCACACGCCACCCATTTATACGCATATGAACTGCAACATACCTTGCCTGCAGCAAAATATTCGGTTATGAAAGAAGTCTACTATTCCACTAAATTTGCCTTATCAACATCAAGCAACGACAATTCAATCGTTTCGCCCTCCACTAATAAAACTAAATTATCCCCTTCTAATTGCTTTAAAAGCCCACTAAATTTACGCCGTCCATTGACTGCCGTGTGCATTTTAACGCATATCTCATGTGCTATATAGCGCTGATAATGCTGTCGCGAAAACAAGCGTCGCGATACACCGGGAGAAGACACTTCTAGGATATAAGCGCCTTGAATTAAATCTTCAACCTCCAGCACTGCACCCAATTGACGACTCACCGTCTGGCAATCATCTACTGTGACCCCTGGCTCACTTTCAATATAAATTCGCAACAATGAGTGTTGTCCGCGTGGAATGTATTCACATCCCCATAATTCATAACCTAAGCCTGTCACAACCGGACGGATAATGTCATTTAATTGAGTAATCATACCAGAAGTCACAAAAAACTGCGTCAATGACAAAAGTGCAAAAAAAACATTGTTTTTCTGCTCGCTTTTGACCCACTTTCCCCAATAGTAAAAAGACCCCATAAGGGGCCTTTCATTCTATATCTGCAAGCAGGCTCGTACTAAACCGTTCACAGATATAGACACAGCTTGCTCTAATAAACCTACAATAGGCTAGAACCCGCCACAACTGGTAGCGGGGGCAGGATTTGAACCTACGACCTTCGGGTTATGAGCCCGACGAGCTACCAGACTGCTCCACCCCGCACTAACATCTATACCCGTTATCCGTCAAGATGCACTCAAGATGGGATGCCCAAAAGCTAAATTTCAGAGCTATTGGGAACTCTTACTTAAGTGACCTCTCTGACAGGTAACGGGTATATACCCGTTACCTGTCAGAGAGCTAAGCTTCAGGGTCATTGGTAAATTTTACTTACGTGCCCTCTTTGACGGACAACGGGTACAGAGGCGGGGATTGTACACGATTTAGAATTAATTATCAATAGCGAAGATTTACCATAATCCACCACCAGTAACTCAAAGCGACTAATTTTTACTCCCAGCAGGTAATTTTTCAAAAAAATCACCTAAGTAGCGAGCGTCTTTTAGAAAA
>JAZGGN010000066.1:0-2128 GCA_036480475.1 Gammaproteobacteria bacterium | reverse complement strand
AATTTAAGCCTAAATTCAAACATATTTTTTCTAAGAGTCGCACGATTAATTGGCTATCAGTGGCCAGACTGTTTCTTTTTGGTTCGCGCGATGTGTGGTTTGTCGTGGCTTTGCCGGTTTATTTGCAAGCGGTCTTAGGATGGGATTATCTTGAAGTTGGTGGTTTCTTGGCTCTGTGGATTATTATTTACGGTTTCATTCAATCTTTGACCCCCTATGTGACTGGGGTAAATGCAGGGAAAATTCCAGGTAGATCTGCGGTACTGCTGTGGGCATTGATCTTGGCGCTTATTCCTGCGGGCATAGTAGCGAGTTTTTATTTGACAGATAGTGCGCAAATAGCTATTGTCCTTGGATTATTTTTATATGCGATAGTGTTTGCCATCAATTCTTCGATACATTCTTTTTTGATTGTATCTTATGCAAAGCATGATCAAGTATCGCTCGATGTGGGATTTTACTATATGTCTAATGCCGCGGGTCGTTTGCTTGGTACGGTGCTTTCTGGTTTGGTTTACCAAGTGGCTGGTTTAGGTGCCTGTTTATTAATTTCGTTTTTATTTGTATTATTAGCTTTTGTGGCTTCATTGAGATTGCCTTATGAAAACTCGTTATCAACAAGCTAGAAAGATCACGCTGATCGGTGCGGTGATCAATGTCATATTAGCGGCAGCCAAGATCTTTTTTGGTATTGTCGGTAAATCACAAGCTTTAGTTGCGGATGGGATCCATTCTTTATCAGACTTATTGTCTGATGGCTTGGTATTGGTCGCTTCACGCTATGGCAGCCAAGATCCTGACTCAAACCATCCTTATGGGCATGAACGTATTGAAACCGCAGCGACAATGCTCCTTGCCATGCTGTTAATATTTGTTGGGGGCGGCATTATGTATGATGCTGTGCATAATTTATTGTTCGGCAAGATGGTTAAGCCGCAGCTGTATGTATTGTGGGTCGCCATGGTATCGGTTGTGGTGAAGGAGGTATTATATTATTACACCAAGCGGGTAGCCGAGCGGATAGGTTCTAACCTTGTTCATGCGAATGCCTGGCACCATCGTAGTGATGCGGCTTCTTCCGTGGTGGTTGTTATTGGTATTATTGGTGCATTGATGGGTTATAGCTATTTTGACACGATAGCAGCTTTTATTGTTGGTGGCATGGTGGTCAATGGCGGCTGGTGGTTGGGTTGGTCGAGTGTGCGTGAATTAGTGGATACGGGGGTTGACGAAGATAAACACCATCTTATCGAACAAACGATTCAAGCCATTCCAGGGGTGAAAGCCATTCATCAATTACGTACGCGCTCGATGGGTAGTAAAATTCTGGTGGACGTGCATGTACTGGTCGATGAAGAATTATCGGTTTCAGAAGGTCATCATATTGCGTTGCAAGTGCATTACCGATTAATGGAAGAGATCCCTGCAATTGATGTCACAGTACACGTTGACCCTGAAGACGATGAGGCGAGTCCTCCCAGTTTAAATTTGCCTGGTCGAGAAGCACTTTTGCAGCAATTAAATTCATGTTGGCGTGATTGTACCGGTGCGGATGAAATTAAAAAGATTAACTTACATTATTTGTCTGGACAAGTGGCGGTTGAAATCTATCTGCCGTTGACTTTGATTCAAGAGATGAAAGATAATCGTCCAGCGTTAGAAACATTCAGTGTGGCGTCGTTAACTGCTCAGTATCATCAAGCGGTTGCTGAGGTTAATGGTGTATCAAAAGTAGAAGTGTATTTTGTTGAAGAAAAATAGACTTCTTTCATAACCGAGTATTTTGCTTGAAGGCAAGGCATGTTGCGAGTGAGCAGCACAGTTTATATGCACATAAATGAGCAGCGCAGCGCGTGATATAACGCAGCTTTCGAGCAAAAGATGATGGTTAGGAAAGAAGTCTAATAACTGAGAGCCCGGATGGGGAGGGGCTCTCAGTCTGTCGAAAAATGTGACTTATCTCGAATTGAGATAACTTAGCTTACGCCAATCTTGGTTCATTTGAGTGATAAGAATAAACAACGCTGCCGTTCTTAATTTTATCAATGACAGGCTTAGCAAGCTCTGTACTTACAGCAGGACAACCCCAGCTGCGACCCAAATAACCATTGCTCTTAGCAAATGATTC
>JAZGGN010000065.1:0-10147 GCA_036480475.1 Gammaproteobacteria bacterium | reverse complement strand
TTTAATGTTTTATAATTACCTTTAGCGTAGATTTGTGAGCGCGCTTCGACCGTTGATAAACGTTCGTCTGTTTCATAAACAGGTAAGTTAAAACGTTGGCGTAAAGACTCAGCAAATTGCTTGGCCGCACGTGTGATCTCTTGCACACCACCACCCAAACTATAAGGGATCCCGACAACGAATTCACTGGCATTCCATTCATCAGTTAAGGTTTGAATTTCGTCCCACTCGGGAATGCCATCTTTAGCGGAGAGTGTTTTTAATGCGGTGGCAATTTGTAATGAAGATTGTCCGACAGCTAAGCCAATGCGCCGTAGGCCAAAATCAAAACCGAGTAGCGTATGATTATGCATGACCAGCATCGCCTGAAAGGGTATTAAGATCAATGCCCATGAGGGTGCCAGATCCTTGCCATCGCTGCGTGAAAGGGGTCTCAAATAATAATTCCATATTCGCAGGGCAGCTTAGCCAGGTATTGTTTAACATTTCTTGTTCTAATTGTTGTGCGCCCCAACCCGCATAGCCTAGCGCAACTAAAATATCATCTGGTCCTTCATTTTTGGCAATGGCTTGCAAGATGTCTTGTGATGTGGTGATGGCAATGTCTTCTGTCACTGCCAGGCTGGCATTCCAATGGCCTGCTGGGCGATGAATAATAAAACCACGATCGTGCTGGATCGGGCCACCGAATAATACAGGCGCTTCACCACTGGTCTGATTTGAGCTGCTACTGATATTCATTTGATCAAAAATATATTGCAGTTGTAATGTCATCGGTCGGTTTATAATGATGCCAATTGCGCCGTTTTCATTATGTTCGCAAATATAGGTAACCGTATGGTGAAAATTTGGGTCACGCATGGCCGGCATAGCGATCAGTAAATGGTTACGCAGAGAGCTTTCTTGATCCATAACAGGTTCACTAAAATTAATTGCTTATATCGATCTGGGGGTAGTATAACATTAACAAGTCGAGCAGCAATATTATTGCTGTATACTTAGACCCTCTTGATTGTCCTTCTATTAGGGGATGTTATGGCAAATACACAAGTGATCCGTGGTGCTATTCTGCATTTTCTAGGTGATCCGCAGTTAAATAGTGACCATATTCGGTACTATTCTGATGGTGCTTTGGTTATAGAAGATGGCGTTGTTGTTGATGTGGGCACATGGCGGGATGATGTCTCTGCTGCTTTTAAAGGTCGAGTGACACATTACCGCGAGGGTCTCATACTTCCTGGTTTCATCGATACTCACATTCACTATCCACAGATGGATATGATTGCTTCTTATGGTGAACAGCTGTTCACCTGGCTGGATCGCTATACTTACCCAACGGAAAAAAAGTTTGCAGATAAGCAACATGCGCAAGCCGTTGCACAGCGCTTTATCGATGAATTATTGAGAAATGGCACCACCACGGCTTTAACCTTTGCGACGGTTCATCCTCAGTCGGTTGATGCTTTATTTGAACAAGCGCTTGCTAAAAATATGCGCTTGATTACTGGAAAGGTCAGTGGTGATCGCAATCTTCCTGATTATTTAATGGAAACGACAGAAGATAGTTATCGTCAACAAAAGGTGCTCATTGATAAGTGGCACAATAAAGGTCGCTTAAGATATGCGATAACACCACGATTTGCCCCGGCGGTATCACCAGACATGCTGGCGGTGGTAAAGCGTTTGCAAGATGAGAACCCTGATGTTCATATTCATACCCATATTTCTGAAAGTGAACAAGAAGTGACTTGGAGCAAGACATTATTTGAGACAGAAAATTATTTGCAAATCTATGATGAATACAATATGTTAGGTAAACGCACGATGTTGGCGCACGGTGTGTTACTCGGAGATGAAGAATTGCAGCGGATCGCAGCAACGGATACGGGTATCGCTTTTTGCCCGAGTTCAAATTTATTTTTAGGGAGTGGCTTATTTGATTTGCAACGTGCTGAGAAGTATGGCGCACGTGTGGCTATCGGCACAGACGTTGGTGGCGGCACCAGCTTTTCAATGTTGCAAACACTGAGTGATGCTTATAAGGTATTGCAATTACAAAAGCAAAGCTTGCCGAGTATGAAAGGACTTTATCTCGCGACCCTAGGCGGCGCGCTCGCATTGGATCTGGATAATGAGATCGGGAACTTTGAGATAGGTAAAGTGGCAGACTTTGTGGTGTTAGATATCAAGGGCGCGACCCCCTTATTACAACAGCGCTTGCAGTATGCGCCTGATCTGCAAGATAAACTTTTTGCATTGATGATGCTGGGTGATGATCGCAGTGTGGTTGCAACCTATATTGAAGGTAACCTTGTTTACAAAAGAGGAGAGAGTGTGTGAAAAAAAAATTAGATCGACTACCGCAATTTTCTGCAATCGATATTGCAAATTTGCCCACTGAATTACAACAATTATTGGATAAAAATCGCGATAAAATTAAGCAATTAGTCGATGAAAATCAATCTCCGACCTGGGACAGTTTATTACAGCCGTTGGAAGATATGGACGATGAAATTCATTTTTTGTGGTCACCGCTGAGTCATATGAATTCTGTGGTTAATAACGACACTATCCGCAAAGCATATCAGGCTTGCTTACCTATATTGACAGAGTATGGCAGTGAACTTGGCCAAAATGAAAAACTATACGGTGCGGTGCAGGCGCTGGCAGAGAGTGATGCCTTTAAAAAACTAACGGTGGCACAAAAAAAGATTATTGAAAATGACTTGCGTGATTTTCGCCTGTCAGGCGTACACCTAGATGAAGCAGACAAAAAGCGTTTTAAAGCGATTAAAAAAAGGTTGTCTGAATTAAATAATAAATTTTCTGAAAATATTTTAGATGCCAGCGATGCTTGGCAGAAGCATATCACCGATAAAAAATTATTGGCCGGCGTACCTGAACGGGCATTGACCGTCATGCAGCAAGCCGCACAGGCAAAAGACTTAGAAGGTTATCTATTGACGCTAGACTTTCCTTGTTATCATGCCATCATCGCTTACGCGGATGACGCCAAGTTACGTGAAGAACTTTATACCGCGTTTACGACGCGTGCTTCGGAGCAAGGGCCGCAGGCAAAGCAATGGGATAACAGTCCAATTATGGATGAAATGATTGCCTTGCGCCATGAGTTTTCGCAATTGCTGGGTTATGCGCATTATACGGAATATTCTTTGGCAACGAAAATGGTCAAAGACAGAGAACAGGCTTGCGAATTTTTAAATGATTTAGTCAAACGTACCAAGCAACAAGCAGAAAAAGAATTTCAACAACTTTGCCAATTTTCCAAAGACAATTATAAGCTTGAAAAATTAAATGCTTGGGACGTCAGCTACATGAGTGAAAAATTGCGCCAACAAAGATATGACATTGATGAAGAACAGTTGCGACCTTACTTCCCTAAAGATCGTGTTATTCAGGGGATGTTTGAGGTGGTTAATAAACTGTATGGGATCCATTTAAAAAAACGCGCAGCGGTAGATACTTGGCATAAAGACGTCGAATTCTTTGAAATATTTGATGAAGACGGAAGTTTGCGTGGCGCATTGTATATGGATCTTTATGCGCGTTCTAAGAAACGCGATGGCGCTTGGATGGATGAATGTATCGTGCGTCGGCGTTTATCCGCGGACGAGTTACAATTACCCGTGGCGTATTTAACTTGTAATTTTGCGCCAGCCAGTGGTGATAAGCCTGCGTTGTTGTCACACCAAGAAGTGATCACCTTATTCCATGAATTTGGTCATTGTTTACATCATTTATTAACCCAAGTTGATTATGCTGGGGTTTCTGGGATCAATGGCGTGCCTTGGGATGCAGTGGAGTTGCCGAGTCAATTTTTTGAAAAATGGTGTTGGCAGCCAGAGGCGGTCGATCTAATTTCTGGGCATTATCAAACGAAGGAAGTTTTGCCACCAGACTTATTCAAAAAGTTGGATGCATCGAAAGATTTTCAAGCCGCAATGAAACTGATGCGTCAACTTGAATTTGGTTTATTTGACTGGCGTATTCACGATGAATATGATGCAAAAACAGGGGCGCAGATCCAAAGCACCTTAGATGAAGTGCGAACGCAAGTGTCCGTGGTGCCCACACCCTCGTACAATCGTTTTCAACATAGTTTTTCACATATTTTTGCGGGCGGTTATGCGGCGGGTTACTATAGTTACGCCTGGGCAGAAGTGCTTTCCAGTGATGCTTTTTCTAAATTTGAAGAAACCGGCATTTTTAATTCACAGACAGGGCGGGAATTTTTACATCATATTCTTGAGCAAGGCGGCACCCAAGAGCCGATGGCTTTATTTACTGCGTTCCGCGGACGTGAACCCACCCTGGATGCTTTTTTGCGACAACGGGGTATTGTGTAGACCGAGCCTCACTTCTTGCTATAACTGTCTTTTTTGGGATAATGAATATAACATATCATTTGGGGGTTAGCGTAATTACACCTGCCAACGGCAACAAGAATTTTTTATTCGTTAGTTAAGTATAATAATCAACAATATTGTTCATTATTTGAACTTTAGGGAAAAGTTTATTACACTTAAGGTGTCCACATAGAAAGCGCCCCCCCCAGGGCGCTGCCTCGCTTTTTTCTCCTTGAAGCGGGGATGCTCGGCTCCAAGTCGGGTAATTTTAGCCCCAGCATTTGCTGGGGCTTTTTTTATGTTTATGACTCTGGAAAATCGCAAAAAATTACATTATTTTCAACAACTTAATTGATTTTTCTGCAAGGTTAACTGCTTTTTTCAGGTATAAGGGAATATAGGGTTGACAAAGTAATGCATTTGCATTACCATATACTATATGAGGATGAATTTACCTGTTTGGAGGTTACTATGGCCACATCAGTATTGCGCAGTGAATCTACATTGACGGATCGCTATCAAACCACCGTCCCAGATATGGTGAGAAAGGCGTTGCATCTACGTAAGCGAGATAAAATACAATATACGGTTCAAGCTGATGGTCATGTATTGATGTCTCGTGCCAGTCAAAGTGAAGATGACTCAGTCTTAGGCCAATTTTTGATTTTTTTGGCTCAAGACATCAAGCAAAACCCTCAGCACGTCAACGCGATTAGTGCTGATCTTGTTGACCGAATTCAATCGCTTGTTTCGGGCGTTGAAATTGATTTGGATCGCCCTCTTTCTGAAGAGGACGATTAGGTTTGTCAAAGTCAGCACCATTAGTCGTTAATGGGTGGAGTATATTTGCTCATTCACTTTTCTTAGATCAATTGGAAGACCTTTTGGACCGGGTTGAAGCATTACGTCAAAAAGATCCTGTGAACTATACTAAAAAAAATGCCAGTAAGCGTCTAGGTGCAATCGCTAAGCTAGCCTTTGAGATTATTCCTCAAGATCCAACCTTATCTAAATATCGACAAGGCGCGACCTTGGGTGATGATCGTAAGCATTGGTTTCGCGCCAAATTCTTTCAACAATACAGGTTGTTTTTCCGCTTTCACTTAAAAAGTAAAATTATTGTGTATGCTTGGGTCAATGATGAGGCCACAAAAAGAGCGTATAATAGCAGATCGGACGCTTATCGCATCTTTAATAAGATGCTCGATGATGGAAACCCACCTGATGATTGGGATGCTTTATTGAAAGGAGTCCAATCTGAAGGGGAACGATTATTTAGAGTGGTTTCAGTGGGTTAGTAAAACTATAAGTCAAATATATCCCCGCCTTTCCTAGGCTTCACTCAGATTTAAACCACTCATTCAAGACAGCGTATAATTCATCTTCACCACTATGTTTAAGGGCGGAGAAGCACTGTACACTGATTAAATTGCTATATGGTGCGATATATTCATTGACGGCTTTAAGTGTTTTGGTTATTTGCATGCGCTTTAATTTATCCGCTTTATTGAGCAAAATATGTGTAGATAATTGAGACTCAATCGCCCATTGGAGCATGGTTTGATCGGATCCTTTCAGGGGATGGCGAATATCCATTAATAACACTAATCCGCGCAAACATTGCCTTGTTTGTAAATAGCGAGTCAGGGTATACTGCCATTGCTTTTTGAGTGTCAGTGGGGCTTTGGCGTAGCCATAGCCCGGTAAGTCGATTAAGCGCCGATCCGCATCCAATTGAAATACATTAATTAATTGCGTGCGTCCTGGTGTCTTACTGGTGCGTGCTAATCGTTTTTGACCTGTAATGCGATTGAGTACGGTTGATTTTCCGGCATTTGAGCGGCCGACAAAGGCCACTTCAATACCTTCATCTGTCGGTAATTGATCGAGCTTTGCAGCACTTAATAAAAAACTGGCTTGTTGGTAAACTGGCGGCGTATTCATAAGTAAGGGAATAATGAAAATAGTCACTATAATAATAACGCTTATTGTAAGCACGTCATTGGCATATGCGCAAGGTGATCCGCTTGCGGGTAAAGAAAAAGTGATGGTTTGTGCGAGTTGTCACAATGAAGATGGCAATAGTGCAGTGGGTGCATGGCCTAAACTGGCTGGGCAGAATCAAAAATATTTAATCGCACAGATGCTTGCTTTCCAGCAGGGTGAGAATGGCGTGCGCTACGATATGACGATGACGCCTCTAGTGGCAGATCTATCTCGCCAAGACATCGAAGACATTGCCGCTTATTATGCCAGTCAAACGCCAATCATTGGTGCGGCTGACCCAGATCTAGTCGCGCGAGGCCAGCAACTTTATCGTGGCGGTGATATGGATAAAAACATTTCTGCATGCAGTGCTTGTCACGGTCCGCAAGGAGAAGGGAATTCTGAGGCAGGTTTCCCCAGACTGGGAGGGCAACACCCTGAATATACTGTTGCAGAATTGCTGGCGTACAAAAATGGCAAAAGAAAAAGTGATTATAATGAGATTATGCGTGACATCAGCAAACGCATGGATGAAGCAGATATGCAAGCAGTGGCCAGCTATATTTATGGTTTGTATTAAACGATTGATAACTTATTATAGGAGAAAATAAAATGACATTCGCACTACCTAAACTACCCTATGAACTAGATAGTTTGGCACCGAATATTTCACGTGAAACCTTGGAATATCATTATGGCAAACACCATCAAACCTATGTGGATAATTTAAATAAATTAATCCCTAGTACTGAGTTTGAAGGCAAGTCTTTAGAAGAAATTATTAAGACCAGTTCTGGTGGCGTATTTAATAATGCAGCGCAAATATGGAACCACACTTTTTATTGGCATAGCTTAACGCCAAATGGTGATGGTAACGTTCCTGCCGCATTGAAAACGCAACTTGAGCAAGCCTTTGGTTCAGTGGATGAGTTTAAAAAATTATTCAGCACAACAGCGATCACAACATTTGGATCGGGTTGGGCATGGTTAGTTAAAGATGCTGCAGGAAAATTAGAAGTAGTGAGTACCAGCAATGCAGGCACACCGATGACGGATGGCAAAACTGCTTTGTTGACCTGTGATGTTTGGGAACATGCCTATTATATTGATTGTCGTAATCGTCGCCCTGAATATTTAGAAAAATTTTGGGAACTTGTGAATTGGCAATTTGTGGTTGATAATTTGGCTGGATCTGAATAGGTAGAAAAACAATGCAATTAATTCCAACCTATCAACCTTTGCCTGTCGCCTTTGAGCGTGGTGAAGGTGTCTGGCTTTGGGATAGCCAAGGGAAAAAATATTTAGATGCACTGGGTGGCATTGCAGTGTGTTGTCTTGGTCATGCTCATCCGGAGGTGACGGAAGCCATTTGCCAGCAGGCAGGACAATTGTTGCATACCTCTAACCTTTATCAAATCGATCTTCAAATTGCACTGGCACAAAAGTTAACGCAGATGTCATCGATGCAGCAAGTGTTTTTTAGCAATTCTGGAGCTGAAGCGAATGAAGCGGCGATCAAATTGGCACGTTTATATGGTCATGCGCAAGGGATTGATTCCCCTAATGTCATTGTCATGGAAGGGGCATTTCATGGTCGCACGATGGCGACACTGACCGCTTCAGCCAATCGCAAAGTGCAAGCGGGCTTTGAACCCTTAGTGCCCGGCTTTATTCGAGTCCCTTATGATGATATTACGGCACTTCAAAACATCGCGCAAAATAGCGATGACGTTGTTGCGGTTTTGATCGAACCGATCCAAGGTGAGAGTGGTGTTCGTACGCCGAATGCTGATTATCTCGAAAAAGTCTCTGCCTTGTGCAAGCAAAATAATTGGTTATTGATGATTGATGAAATACAGTCAGGCATGGGGCGCACGGGAAAATTCTTTGCCTATCAACATCATGCGGTTGAGCCAGATGTTGTGACGGTGGCGAAAGGCTTAGCCAATGGCGTGCCGATCGGTGCTTGTTTGATCGGTGGCAAAGCCGCGGATCTATTTCAACCGGGCAAACATGGTTCGACTTTTGGTGGCAATCCACTGGCTTGTCGTGCCGCTTTGACGGTTGTTGATATCATTGAGCAACAACAACTTTGCCAACAGGCGGCTGCTAGAGGTGAATATTTGTTTGCAGCTTTGCGTGATGCTTTAGCAGATAATCCGATGGTGCAGGAAATTCGAGGCCAGGGTTTAATGATCGGCATTGAATTAGATCGTCCCTGTGCTGAGTTGGCAAAAATTGGTTTGGAGCAAGGTTTATTATTTAGCATTACAGCAGAACGTGTGATCCGTTTATTACCCGCTCTGATTATTCAGCAAGAAGAAGTGGATTTGATCATTGAGCGTTTGCTTGCTTGTCTTGATGAATATGCCGGTCATTATTAGGCTTTGATTTCTGTTTACGTTTCATAACTCATTGTTTTAAAAGTAATTTATAAATCTTATTTTTACAAAGTCCCTTGGGAAGTCCCCAAAATTGCTGTTCTAGCGTTGGAATGGCCCCCATAAGCGTTTAACCCAGGTCAAGTCAAAGATCCCATTATGTGTTTTCTATACAAAGAACCCTCTGTCGGCTTGCAATTTAGTATCATATATAGTATCATTTATTATGAGCAATGTTAACAAACTAGTAAGAAAAATGCGCGAAAACCCGAAAAATTGGCGCATTGAGCAACTGGAAACAATAGCTAAACATTATGGTATTAACGTTAGGAAAACAGGTGGAAGTCACGTTGTATTCGATCATCCTATATGTTTGGAGTTATTGTGTGTTCCTGCTCGACGGCCTATTAAGCCAATCTATATTAAACGATTTATTAATTTAATCGAGCTCATAGAGGTGACAGATGAAGACTTTTGATTATCCATTTACAATTAGACAGTTAAACAAAGAAGAAGGCGAGGGCTACCTTATTGAATTTCCTGACTTGCCAGGATGCATGTCAGATGGTGAGACTATTATGGAAGTTATCACTAATGGTCAGGACGCTATAGCCTGTTGGATCAAAGCAGCCAAGGAAGCAGGTAGAAACATCCCTAAACCTAGAGAACTCGAAAATCAAAGTGGCAAATGGGTGCAACGAGTTCCTAAGTCGCTTCATCTAAAATTAGTACAACAAGCTAAAAGAGAAGGAGTGAGTTTGAACACCTTAGTTGTTTCAGTGATTGCTGAGGCACTAGGAGAAAAAAATGCTCACCATAAGTCATAGGGGTCAAGTCGCTTGTTTCATAATACTAATTTAAGTGGAGTTGAAAATATCATTAAGTATTATGAAACAAGCGATTTGACCCCTATGACTTATGGTGGCAATCCACTGGCTTGTCGTGCCGCTCTGATTATTCAGCAAGAAGAAATGGATTTGCTCATTGAGCGTTTGCTCGCTTGTCTTGATGAATATGTGCGTCATTCCCATCCTTGTAATTAACATACTCCTCCAACGCATGCTTTATATAGGCATTAATGGAAATATCTTCCTGCGCTGCAAGGAGCGCGATATGTCGGTGAAGCTCTTTAGTTAAGCGAATATTTAAGCTGCCTTTGAAAGGTTTTTCTGGCTCTATCCCTTCTTCCTCACACATGTGCGTTTACATCCATTTCATTTGGAGGATAGATTTTGATATCCACATCTTCCGAAAATCTATGAATAATATCAAAACCTTTCGCTACTTGCGTATTTCTATGCATGAAGATCACCAAATAATCTCTAACGCGATCACCTAATAAGATCCAACCCGATCAGCAAATAATCTCTATTGCGATCACTTTTTGCTAATTTTAGTAAAGGGTGATCGGAA
>JAZGGN010000064.1:0-3921 GCA_036480475.1 Gammaproteobacteria bacterium | reverse complement strand
TACATCGCTTGTGGACAATGCTGGCGCATAGTCAAGGTGGCTTGCTCAATGCGGCGGTATTAGCCACAAATCTAAGCATTGATGGTAAAACCATTGCGCGTTATCTTGATTTGCTGGTTGATCTACTTTTAGTCCGACGTTTAACCCCTTGGCACAACAATACGGGCAAACGACTGGTTAAATCACCTAAAGTTTATGTGCGCGACAGTGGTATTGTGCATGCACTTTTGAGACTCAGAGATAAAGAAGAGGTGCTTGGTCATCCTATTGTTGGCAATAGTTGGGAAGGCTTTGTGATTGAAAACTTGCTCGCGGTTGCGCCAGAAGGGACACAAGCCGGTTTTTATCGAACGGCTGCAGGTGCTGAAATTGATTTGGTGCTGAGTTTGCCGGGCAATCAATTGTGGACTGTTGAAATTAAGCGTAATCTCACACCCAAGTTGGGCAAAGGATACTACAGCGCCTGCTTAGATTTACAACCAGATCGCCGTTATATCGTCTATACTGGGACAGAACGTTTTATATTGGCAGATGGCGTGATTGCCATTGGACTTTTTGATCTGATGCAAGAAATTTTGTGCTTATCCTAAGCTTTTTTCCCTGTCCTGCCGTGTTGAGCGGGGAAAGCTAAACTTCAGGGCTATTGGTAAGTACCCTCTTTGAAGGATAACGGGTATAACTGCCGAATCACGCCAAACTAGCAATCACTTCGCTATCCAAGTAATATGCAGGCATGACGGATCCCACTGAAAGACAACATACAACTGCCTATTTACTCAAGCGCCTATCTGGCTATATTAAACCTTATTGGTTTATATTATTACTTGGTTTGGTTGCCAGCATGCTGTTTTCAGGCCTGGATGCGGGTTTGACGTACATGGTGAAGCCATTTTTAGATGAAGGTTTAATTGCGCATAATTTTAGCTTTATTATGTGGGTGCCAGCGATCGTGCTGGTGGGAATTTCTGCGCGTGGGATTATCAGTGCACTGGCAGGCTATTGCATGACGTGGGTGGCGCGTCATGTGGTCAATGACTTTCGCCAGCACGTGTTCCGTCATATTTTGCGTTTACCGGCAAGTTACCATGATACGACCAGCTCAGGGAAACTGCTGTCTAAAATTCTTTATGATGTTGAGCAAATTGCGAATGCCAGCGCGGATGCACTAACCACTTTCGTACAATCCCTGTTTTTGATTATGGGTTTACTCGTGGTCATGTTCTACATCAGTTGGCAGTTATCCATATTCTTCTTAGTGACTGCGCCATTGATTGCTGTGTTGATCAGTTATGTCAATCGTAAAACGCGAAAAGTTAGCCATGCGGCACAACATTCTATGGGAGAAGTGACTGAAATCGCGGAAGAATCGATAGAAGGCTACCGTGTGGTTCGTGTATTTGGTGGTAATAATTACGAGATAGGTAAATTTAATCACGCGACAGAAGTGAGTCGCCAGCGTGATATGAAAGTGGCTTTAGTGAAAGCCTATGGCGTTGCCGGGATCCAAATTATCATCGCTCTGGGTATGACATTGATTGCGGTTGTTGCCATATATTTGTCTTCGTTTATGACCATTTCACCTGGCAGCTTCTTAGCTGTAGTGACAGCAATGTTGCAATTAGCGCGACCCATGAAAAATCTAACTGTGATGATGAGCATTATCCAGCGTGGCTTAGCGGGCGCTGAAAGTATTTTTAACTTGTTAGATGAATTGCCTGAGCAAGATGCTGGAGAAAGGACTGTGATACGCGCTAAAGGCCACCTTTATTTTGAAAAAGTAGATTTTTCTTATCAACAAGCACGCGAAGAACTCACCCTTAAAAATATTGACTTTGATATCCCAGCGGGTAAAACGGTTGCTTTGGTTGGGCGCTCAGGCAGTGGTAAATCGACACTAGCCGCTTTACTGGCCCGTTTTTATGAAATTTCTGCGGGTAAAATTAGTTTAGATGGCATTGATATTTGCGAACTAACATTGAAAAATTTGCGCCAACAGATTGCTTTGGTCAGTCAAAACGTGACCTTATTTAACGACACTATTGCGAACAATATTGCGTATGGCCTTTTTGATCAAGTTGATAGAAAGGAGATTGAACAAGCCGCGATCGCTGCCCACGTTATGGAATTCAGTGCAGATCTACCACAGGGCTTAGATACTCTGATTGGTGAAAATGGCTTGCTGCTTTCTGGCGGTCAGCGCCAGCGTATTGCCATTGCCAGGGCAATACTGAAAAACGCGCCTATCTTAGTCTTAGATGAAGCCACCTCAGCATTGGATGCGGGATCAGAACGTTATATCCAGTCAGCCCTACAGGAAGTTATGCGTGATCGGACCACTTTGGTGATTGCGCATCGTCTCTCGACCATAGAAAGTGCAGACAAAATTATTGTACTGGAGAAAGGGGCCGTTGTTGAAATCGGCACGCATTTAGCGTTATTAAAACGAGACGGTTATTATGCGAAGCTTTATCAAGTCCAGTTTGAACAGAATAACTATACGGCGGATAACCTGGCCCAAGGTGCGGCTTAAGCCTCCTTTTCTAGGTTAAAATGAATTTGTATGAGATTTTCTAATCTGGTCAATTATTTATGGTATCAGCAGAATCGATGGTTCTATCTGCTCGTACCTGCGAGTGCCATTTATCGTGGCATCGTTTTTTTGCGTCGCTGCCTTTATAGATCCCACATAAAAAAAAATCATTCTTTCACTGTACCTATTGTTGTTGTTGGCAATGTGACAGTTGGTGGTAATGGTAAAACCCCTTTTGTTATTTTCTTGGCAGAACTATTAAAAAATAACAATTATAAGCCAGGGATTGTCATCCGTGGTTATGGTGGCAAAGCAAAAGCCTATCCAGCGGTTGTGACCATGGATAGCGATCCATTTGAAGTTGGGGATGAGCCATTATTACTGGCAAAGCGTACAGCGTGTCCGGTTGTCGTCGCACCAAAGCGTGCTGAGGCGGTTAAATTATTATTACAACGAAGCGACTGTGATATTGTCATTAGTGATGATGGTTTGCAACATTATGCCTTAGCGCGAGATATTGAAATTGCGTTGGTCGATGGTCTAAGAAAATTTGGTAATGGTTTTTGCTTGCCAGCAGGACCGCTGCGTGAACCCGTGTCGCGATTGCAAAGCGTAAATTATGTGGTTACCCAGGGTAGGGCAGACGATAATAATTATGATATGCAACTCAAACCCGGTGATTTTATTAATCTAGCCGATCCGACACAACATAAGGCACCGGATAGTTTTGCGGGTAAAACACTACATGCGGTCGCTGGGATCGCTCATCCACAGCGATTTTTTACGCAATTAAAAAGCATGGGCTTAACGATTGTCGAGCATGCTTTTCCTGATCACCACAATTTTCAAAGCGGTGATTTTGAGAAAGATGCACTCATTATCATGACTGAAAAAGATGCGATCAAATGTCGCCAATTTGCCACAGAAAATTTTTGGTACTTACCCGTTACGGCTGAGATTTCGCCACGGTTTGTGGACGATTTTTTAACTTTCCTAAGCGAAACAAATATACGCCAACGATCCCCCAAACAGCGTTAAATAATAAAACAAAGAGTGGGGTTAAAAAGCCGTTACTGAGTCCTAGGTAGCCTTGTTCTAACGATGGAAAAACAATATACAACTGCACAAAAGTCAACGGCAAGCTCAGTAAAATACCACGTGCGATCAATATTTTTGATAAGATTGGTATTAAAAACAGCAAGCCCCATAATCCTCCCCAAACAATGCGCGGATAGAGCCAAGCAGGCGTGAACTGGGGTACGAGCGAT
Source organism: Gammaproteobacteria bacterium (assembly GCA_036480475.1). Classification (GTDB taxonomy): domain Bacteria; phylum Pseudomonadota; class Gammaproteobacteria; order JAZGGN01; family JAZGGN01; genus JAZGGN01. The sequence continues at coordinate 123 of JAZGGN010000064.1, read as the reverse complement.
ACACCGAGTAGCGTTGTGATATGTAAGTAACCAACCAGCCAAGCGACCAAACTATTTGCTAAACCGCCAGCACATCCTGCTGCAAAAGCGATCATAATAATGCGGATAGTTTTACTGACCATA
>JAZGGN010000063.1:0-4229 GCA_036480475.1 Gammaproteobacteria bacterium | reverse complement strand
TGAGCAACCACTGAGTGCGTGGGCATCTGCAACTAAAGAAGGAGGCAGGTGGATGCTGATGGAAGGTGGTGCTGTGCATGAGAACTTGCTGAAAAAATACGGAAAGAAAGGCTGGTCGAAGGAATTCTGGAAATTCAAACACGAAAAAGTCGTCACTTTTACCAACATAGCGCCGCTTAGAGACGAAAACGGAAGGGAAACAAGCAAGGCACAAATGGCGATTCACGTTGAAGGGGACTGGGCAGAGCACGATTTCACGGTAGAATTTGACAGTGGCAACAATACCACAACAGTACACTGTAATGGTTTGTTGTCGTATAACCATCCGAAATTTCTTAATACAAAAAATAGGAAGAAAGAATATGCGAGAGAAAAACTGGAGGTTTTAGTCACGGCACTGGGGTGCGATAATATTCTCCAAGCTGAAAAGGAATGGAAGCTTGATCTTAAGATCGCTGATAAAAAGAAAATGGCGCAGTGGGATCCTATATTTGAAGAAGTTAGGGCTGAGATGAGGACAGAGGCGATAAAAGAGGCTCAGGACAAGGGGCAACGCCTCTTCAATGATTTAGAATCTCAACCAGCGCCTGCAGACTCAGGAGGTAGACCCATAATGGTACCAAGAGCCTGATAGAACCTAAACCCTCAAAACAACATAAACTGATCCTGGTTTGACTCGGGGAGTGAGCTGCTAGAACCTGACGTCATGATTATCCAGTGGCATTCTCTCTCCATCCACGTTAGCATAAGGCATTGCGTTTTTAGGAGGAGCGGGGGGTGCCAGCACAAACCATAAGCCATTCACATTCATCTCATTATCAAAATATCGATCAACTCCGGTCGCATTTGAATCAACGTATTTTGGGCCAGGAAGACTTAGTGACGCGCTTATTGATTGCGTTATTGTCTGATGGTCACTTATTAGTCGAAGGCGCGCCAGGACTGGCGAAAACAACCGCGATTAAGGAATTAGCGGCATGTATTGAAGGGATTTTTCATCGTATTCAATTTACCCCCGATCTTTTACCCAGCGATCTGACTGGCACGGATGTTTACCGTCCAGAAAATGGTACCTTTGAGTTTCAACCTGGGCCTTTGTTTCATAACCTGGTATTGGCGGATGAAATCAACCGTGCACCGGCGAAGGTGCAATCGGCGTTACTGGAAGCTATGGGGGAACGTCAAGTCACAATTGGTCGGCAAACCTATCGTTTGCCAGCATTGTTTTTGGTGATGGCCACACAAAATCCAATCGAGCAGGAAGGCACTTATCCTTTACCAGAAGCGCAGCTGGATCGCTTTTTAATGTATGTACGGATCACGTATCCTGAACGTCATACGGAGCAAAAGATTTTACGCTTGGTGCGTGCCGAAGCCTTGCAAGGTCCCAGCACCGATGACAAGCATCGCATCTTGCTGGATGAGGCCACGGTGCATGCCATCCGCCGTGAAATTTTGAGTATTCATTTAAGTCCCGCATTGGAAGAATATATGGTGCAATTGACGATGGCCACGCGGCAGCCGCAAGCTTACGGTGATGATTTGGCGCGCTGGTTGCGTTATGGCGCCAGCCCACGAGCAACGATTGCCATGGATCGTTGTGCGCGTGCGCATGCGTGGTTATTGCAGCGGGATTATGTGGCGCCAGAAGATATTCATGCCATTGCTTACGATGTGCTGCGTCATCGTATTTTACTGCACTTCGAAGCAGAAGCCGAAGGGATCGATACCGACCATGTGATCGGTGAAATTCTGACGCGCGTGGCAGTGCCTTAAGGGATACTAATCCACCATTCTCTGATCTAAAACATTTCTCTGGATTGTTTTTCCAAGGTATAAGGTTCTAGAAATATGTCTTTTACAACGCAAGTGATTCAATCTTACCCACACAATCATGCACGGGTCATTAAAATTAAAACCCCACATGGTGACGTCGATACGCCGGTGTTTATGCCGGTAGCGACGAAGGCCGCGGTTAATTGTATGACGCCTCAGGATCTGCATGTTGCGGGTTCGCAAATCATTTTGGGGGGGAATACCTACCATATGTTATGTGCCCCAGGTTTGGATACGATTGAGCGTGCTGGTGGGATGCATCGTTTTATGGCTTGGGATCAACCCATGCTGACTGACAGTGGTGGATTTCAAGTTTTTAGCTTGTCCAAAAACAGTAAAATTTGTCAGATCGATGAGGATGGTGCTTGTTTTTATTTACCGAATTCCAATAAAAAAGTACGATTAACGCCGCAGACTTCGTTGGCGGCACAAAGGGTCATCGGTGCAGATATCATTATGGCTTTTGATCAATGTTCGGCGGATATTCTGGCAAGCAAAGATGAGGTGTATCAAGCCATGCAACGCACGCACCGTTGGTTGGTGCAAGCCAAAGAGATCCATGCTCAATATCCTGATTCAGCTTACGGACACAGACAAGCTTTGTTTGGGATCATTCAAGGGGGTGGTTTTACTGATTTGCGCGAACAGAGCGCGCGTTTTGTTGTTGATATGGCCTTGGATGGTGTCGCGATTGGTGGGGAATCGATTGGTTTTGATATGAATAAAACGAAAGAGATCCTCACTTGGATCCGGCCATTTTTGCCGACAGATAAAGCGCGCTATACCATGGGCGTGGGTTTGAACCCACAAGATCTGATTGATGTGGTGGCGCAAGGTGTCGATATTTTTGATTGTGTGGCGCCTACCCGTAATGCACGACATGGCTCACTTTATAGTGGTAAAATTGTCGAGGCAGATCATTGGTTGAAATTTGACAGTGAATTTCAAGGCGGTGTTTTGCATATTAAAAATAGCAAATTTGCCAGTGATGATTATCCGATCATGGCAGATTGTGAATGTCTTACTTGTCAGCATTATTCGCGAGCTTATTTACATCACTTGTTTAAAGAAAAATCGGTGGCTTACAGTACGCTTGCGTGCATGCATAATATTTATGTGATGCATCAGGTGTGTGAGAAAATGCGGGAGATGATACGCGCATCGTAAAGAGTTTTAAAGTAGTGGGCAAAGATTAAAAAACAAACTTATAAAAAACAGAGAAAGAAGTTATGGGTTTAATTATTAAATTAATTGTCGCGATTGTGGTTGGCATTGCACTTGGTGGATTTTCACCTGAAGTGATCGTAAGGTTGGCAATCACGGTTAAGGCGTTGTTGGGTGAATTGATTGTTTTTATCATTCCTTTGATCATATTTTTCTTCATTGCCAGCGGGATCAGTAAACTTCGTCATAAGGGTGGCAAGATGTTGTCAGTCACACTTGGACTGGCTTACGCTTCATCTGTTGTCGCCGGTTTGCTTGGGCTCAGTTTTGCTTTATTTTTAGCGCCTGAATTGATCGTTGGTGGTGCGATTGATCTGACAGACAATGTTAAATTTTCACCTTTTTTCAGTATCGATATGCCACCACTGGCGAGTGTGATGACGGTACTGGTGTTGGCATTTTTATTTGGGATCGGTATAGCAACAACAGACAGTGATGTCTTGCAGCAAGGTGTTGATCAGGGACGACATATCATCGAATTAACGATCATGCGGGTGGTCATACCACTTTTACCTTTTTATGTGACTGGCATTTTTGCAGAGATTGCCGCCACAGGTGCGGCTTTGGAAACACTGAAAGTTTTTGGCTTTGTGTTAGTGTTGGCTGTTATCGTACATTGGTTATGGTTGCTTATATTATATTTTATTGCTGGATCCATCGCCCATCAAAATCCATTGCGTGCTTTGAAAACGATGTTACCAGCCTATATCACTGCTTTAGGCACGATGTCGAGTGCCGCAACAATCCCAGTGACTTTGCAGCAAGCGCAAAAAAATCGCGTGTCTTTTGATGTGGCCCATTTTTCTATTCCCTTGTGTGCGACCATTCATCTCTGCGGTAGTATTATCACTATAGTGACTTGTGCGGTCGCTGTGATGTTGTTAACTGATAACCTTATGACACCTTCATTAGCGACGATGTTTCCCTTTATACTCATGGCGGCGATTATTTTGGTTGCGGCACCTGGGGTACCAGGCGGGGCAATCATTGCTATTTTAGGATTATTGGAAAGTATGCTGGGCTTTGACAGTAATGCTTTGGCTTTGATGATTGCTTTGTATCTGGCGCAAGATGCATTTGGCACCGCCTGTAATGTAACAGGGGATGGTGCACTCGCATTGATGGTAGATCGTATTAGATGATGAGAGGGTTATTGTTAGCAATCAACA
>JAZGGN010000062.1:0-2058 GCA_036480475.1 Gammaproteobacteria bacterium | reverse complement strand
AGTTAATTCCAAGCAAAAATAAGGCAAATTTTCTAAAAGACGCTCGCTACTTAGGTGATTTTTTTGAAAAATTACCTGCTGGGAGTAAAAATTAGTCGCTTTGAGTTACTGGTGGTGGATTATGGTTACCCGTCAGGCTTGTCTTCTCACAAAACGCAATAACAAAAACACAGCTAAAATCAATAACACAAACGGTCCAATCCATAAAACATAAGTTGTTGCCTTCAGCGGTGGCTTAAATAAAATAAAATCGCCATACCGATCCGTTAAGAAATTCAATATTTCTTCTTTATTGTGATCTCTCACCACTAAAGCATAAACTTCTTGGCGTAGATCTTCTGCTAAAGATGCATTGGAATCAGATAAATCTTGGTTTTGACACACCAGGCAACGTAGCTCTTTGAGCAATTGTTTAAATAAAATTTGTTGTTGGTCATCATCAAATTGATAGCGATCGGTTACTTCTGCCTGCACAGCGCTAACGATGAAACAAAAAAGTAATAAACTCAACAAAGTCTTCATAAAACATCAAGCACCGGTAAAAATTGATTTTGCCAAATCTCAGGTGTCAAAACACCCGCATGCTTATAGCGAATGATCCCTCTAGTATCAATTAAAAAAGTCTCTGGCACCCCATAAAAACCCCAGTCAATCGCGGTACGGCCATCTTGATCAAAACCCGACATTTGGTAAGGATCACCATAACGCGATAACCAGCTGCGCGCATTATCTAAACCATCTTTATAGTTTAAACCATAGATGGGAATGCCAGTCTCGCGCGCCAAATTCATTAATATCGGATGTTCATCGCGACAAGCCACACACCAACTGGCCCATACATTCACTAAAACCACCTGACCGTTTAAGTCTTTGTCGCTAAAGCCTGCTTGTAAATCATCTAAGCGCGGCAAGTCAAATGCCGGCATCGGTTTATCAATTAAGGCCGATGGCAATGCACGCGGATCTAAGCTTAAACCACGCCACATGAGTAAAGCAACAGCAACGAATAGGAACAGTGGAATAATTCGGATGAGCCATTTAGGCATGATTGGTTACCTTCTTTTGATAATAACGCCGATCACTCATAGCGAGCAAACCGCCAGCAATAATCCACAGTGACCCCAACCATATCCAACGTACAAACGGTTTATAATATAAGCGCAGACTCCATTCATTTTCCGCCAGTGGTTCACCCAAGGCGACATACAAGTCACGCCACAAGCCTGCTTTGATCCCAGGCTCGCCCATCACTTGTTCGGCCACGGTATAATATTTTTTTTGTGGATAAAGCTGAGCGACGATCTTATCCTCTTTTGTGACGATGAATTCAGCCGCCACCCCTTGGTAATTTGAACCTTCGGTATCCCGTATATTAGAAAAATTGAATTGATATGAGCCTAAAGTGGTTTGTTCACCCAGTGCCAAACGTATATCACGTTCGATACTATAGTGGCTGGTTAAAGTGATCCCAATCACACACAAGCCCACCCCAATATGCGCCACCAGCATGCCATAATAAGCACGGGGGATCCGGATTAGAGCAAGCCACTTATTACCCGGTTGCGCAAACACACGACGCACATAACCATTTAAACTGGTCATGATGATCCAAATTGCCAAACCCAAACCCAGCGACACACCCGCAGAAAAGCGATCAGCGACAATCCACGGTAATAACACTGCCACGCTCAAACAGATAATAAATATTGTGCGCAAGCGCGCCAGCAATAACGCCGGCGGCATCGCTTGCCAATAGGATTGAGGACCGATCCCCATAAAAAATAATAACGGTGCCATCAGCGGAACAAATACGGCGTTAAAATAAGGCGGACCCACCGAAATTTTACCTAAGTTTAAAGCTTCAATGATCAAAGGATAAATCGTGCCTAATAGTACGGTCACTAAGGCCGTAAGCAATATTACATTATTCAATAACAAAAAGGTTTCACGCGATAATATATTGAATGGATCGCGTGCGCGCACTGAGGCACCACGAAAAGCATAAAGTGTCAATGAAAGTCCAACGATCAAGGCTAAAAAGATAAGCATATATAAACC
>JAZGGN010000061.1:0-7118 GCA_036480475.1 Gammaproteobacteria bacterium | reverse complement strand
GGTTCTGTCGCAAAACACACACTGATGATGTATAATTTTTGATCATATTTTACATAAAATCAAAAAGGGCATCATTATGCTAAATTTCAAAGGCCGCCACTTTCCTAAAGACATTATTCTCATGGGTGTTCGTTGGTATGTTGCTTATTCGTTAAGCACTCGTGATATTGAAGAATTGATGTTAGAAAGAGGAATTAAAGTTGACCATGCGAGCATTAATCGCTGGGTTATTCAATATTCACCGCTGCTGGAAACGCAGTTTCGAAAGAAGTATAAATCGTCGGTTGGCTCAAGTTGGCGCATGGATGAGACCTACGTGAAAGTGAAAGGACAGTGGCATTATTTATATCGTGCTGTGGATAAAGCGGGGCAAACGATTGACTTTATGTTATCAGAAAAACGTGATAAAAAAGCCGCAATTCGCTTTTTTATTAAAGCGATTGCTACACATGGATTGCCAGATAAAATAACAATCGATAAAAGTGGTGCCAATAAATCAGCATTAAAGTCGCTCAATACAATGTTGACTATATTGTCATTGATGCTTGGTTTCATTTACCTCATCACGATACGTGATATTAAATACCTTAATAATATTGTTGAGCAAGACCATCGAGGCATCAAAAGGATCGTCAAACCGATGATGGGTTTTAAAGCTTTCCATACCGCAACTGCTACTTTAGCAGGCATTGAATTACATCGTATGCTTAGAAAAGGCCAGCACAAAAACACTGCTAATATGACTGTGTTTGAGCAGTTTTATGCATTAGCAGAATAGTTGTGCCTGGAGATGTGTGTCTCGAAGAAAATTTGGCCTTGTCTGTTTTTTGCGACAGAACCCTTTCAATAGGGTAAGCAATTTTTTACTCAATGGCGGACATTTCTATTTTGGCGAATATAGGACATTATCATTTTGGTATGACACACCAAGATTTGTTAGGACATAAATCCACCCATTATTCCGGCGCAGAATTAAGTAATTTAATTGTGGCGGCGGATAAGGTTTGTTCTACCGATAACAATATGCCAGTGTTGATCATGTCAAAAAATAACCACCCCCACAAAATCCCCACAGTGGATCTAAGGGGCGGTAATTAAAGGGAGGAAATTTATTAAAGGATAAGCTTAACTAATTGATTACATATTAAATAATATGGTACCGAGGGTGGGACTTGAACCCACACGATGTCACCATCACCGGATTTTGAATCCGGCGCGTCTACCAATTCCGCCACCCCGGCAGAGCTATGAGAATTGCGCTGAATTTTCAGTGTGGCATTGTATGTTGTTCTAGGTAGTATTGCAAGGCTGGCGCTGGGATTCGCATTTTGAAGGTTCACGGGTATACTTACCGTCAAATTTGTGGTTTTCTTCCGGTTAGATTTAATCTAAAAAGCAGTTGCAGGCAGATCTGTCCCGCTTGATTTGATCGGGATAAGTCGTGCAACAAAATGATGAGTATACCATGCAACGTAGTGATTTTAACTTTGATTTACCAGAAGCGCTGATTGCGCAATATCCGATAAAGGAACGTAGTGCGAGTCGTTTGCTGCATTTACAGCGCCATAGCGAGCGCGTGCAGCACCATTGTTTCAAGCAATTGCCTGATTTCTTAAATGCTGGGGATCTACTGGTTTTGAACGATACCAAAGTAATTCCAGCAAGGCTTTATGGCCGTAAACAAACGGGGGGCAAAGCTGAAATTCTGGTGGAAAGTGTACTGGATGAGACTTCAGTGTTAGCGCATATTCGCGTCAGTAAAGCACTGAAGCCGGGTGCGGTGATTCAACTAACGCAAGGTATTCAATTAAAAGTTGTTGCGCGTAAAGGTGAGTGCTGGTTGTGTCATTTTGAAGGTGGACTGCCTGTCAGCGAAATTTTAATTGAGATTGGTCATTTACCCTTGCCGCCCTATATTAAACGTCCTGCAGATGCACAAGATTGGCAGCGATACCAAACAGTATATGCACAAAAGCAAGGTGCCATTGCAGCACCAACGGCAGGGTTACATTTCGATGAGTCGCTTCTCAAGGACTTACAAGCAAAAGATATTCGCTTTGCTTATATCACATTACATATTGGTGCGGGCACGTTTCAACCGCTTAGAAGCGAAGACTTAAGCCAACATAAAATGCATCGTGAATATATGGAAATTGATCAATCGACGTGTGATATGATTAAAGGCACACAGGCACGGGGTGGGCGGATAATTGCTGTGGGTACAACGGTTGTACGTTGTTTGGAGACGGCAATGCAAGCTGGTGATTTGAAGCCGTTTTCAGGTGATACCGACATTTTCATTTATCCTGGATCCCAATTTAAAATCGTGGAGGGTTTAATTACTAACTTTCATTTACCAGGATCCACATTATTGATGTTGGTCAGTGCTTTCGCAGGTTATGACAACACGATGTCAGCGTACCAGAGCGCAGTTGCGCATCAATATCGCTTTTACAGCTATGGTGATGCGATGTTAATTTTATAAGCTTCAGTTTGGGATAATGATGTTTCAATTAATTAATACAGAGGGTTATGCGCGTAGAGGTCAGATTAATATTGCTGATCATAAGCTTGATACCCCTGTTTTCGTGTCTGATGCAATTTATTTAAATGAGAGCAGTATGACTGCCGTTGAATTGCAATCTCAGGGATCTCAATTTGCGATGCTGGATGCGATGCGTTTGTGGACACGTTATGGTGATAAGGTTAAGCAGCCTGCTGTGGTTAAAAAATTAATCCCCTGGGATGGTTTATTGCTTAGCCAATTGGCGGCACCTCATAGACTTAATCACTATTCAGTAAAGTTGAGCAAGCAAGGGGTGTGCTTTCATTCTCAACTTGGTGGTGAGAGGCTGCAATTATCGCCAGATGATTTTATATCTATTCAGCATCAGCTGGGCGCTGATATCGTCATGACTTATGCGCATCCACAGGGCTTAGCCGACCCTCGAACGGCAGTAGACACCACGTTGCACTGGGCGCAGCATTGCCAGCATTTTCATGGGGATAATACGGCGGCATTATTTGCGGTTGTACCAACCTTTGCCGATGCTGATTTGCAACAGCAACTGTGTCACCGTTTAATGGCTATGGATTTTAGCGGCTACATGTTTGATAGTTTGCTTGAAAACATTAAGCAAGTGCCCGTGCCTATTTGTCGCAGTGTAAGATATGTGACAACTGTCGCACAAATGGTCAAATCTGTGGAAATGGGTGTTGATATTATTCATAGTTCTATGCCGATGCAAAGGGCAAACAAAGGGCAGTTATTAACGGCAAGTGAGGAAATTGATATATTTGATGTGCAATACAGGGATAACTTTAACAGTCCGGTAGATAGCGATTGTGATTGCACGACGTGTAAACATTTTAGTCGTGCCTACTTACATTATTTGTATACTCACAATATTATGCTGGCCAGGCGTCTAGGTGCAATACATAATCAATTTTTTTGCCAGCGTTTAATGTTTTATTTGCGCACGGCAATAGAGCGGGGTAATATGCTTAGCAAGGGTAAAGCCAACATAAAAGGCTAGGATGTGTGTGAGGCGAGAGACACCTGTTCAAGCTGACTTACCCCGGGTTTTGTTCCAATGCACTTAACTTGGGAAAAACCTAAAACTTAACTGTGATGTATATAAACCCGAAAGTATTCTAATTTAGTTCGTATGAGGAGAATAGAATGAGTTTGTTTATTAATGAAGCATTGGCTGCTGCTGAATCTGGGATTGCTGCAGGCAGTTCTTATACCCCAATACTTATATTGGGTGTTTTTGTATTAATTTTTTATTTTCTGTTGTGGCGACCACAGAGCAAACGCGCTAAAGAGCATCGTGAATTAGTTAGTAAGTTGGCAAAAGGAGACGAAGTGATGACGAATGGTGGTATTTTTGGCACAATCAACAATGTGACTGATGACTTTATTCAGCTCGATATTGCTAAGGGTGTAACGGTTGCGATACAAAAAGCAGCTGTGGCTAAAACTGTACCTAAAGGAACGCTGCAGTCCCTTGTATAAATTATATCCATAATGATTGAATTTTAGGAGAAAATTCAATGTCAATGACTACCCTGTATGATCCTGGATCTGGCAGTAAGCGTTAATTGCTAGATTTTTGTGCTAGGATCGCGGTCTTTTGAGTGGGAAATATTGCAGGGAGGACATTTTTTATGGAAAGTCGCTTTGAGTTTGATCCAAGGCCTGTCCCTGCTGATTTAACCTAGAAAAAAACTGAAAACTCAATCGTGATGAGCATGCAATGGTAATGGTAAACAGATATTCTATATGGCGATACGTATTTTTAATAGGCGTGATGTTGTTTGGCATTTTGTATGCCTTACCCAATCTTTACCCTGAAGATCCAGCAATACAAATATCAGCATTATCTCGCGAAGTAGATGTGACGAAAGAGACTGAAGTGCAGGTTAAACAGGCGCTAACAGAAGCCAATATTAACTTCAAGTCAGCAAGTTTGTCTGCGGATGACTTAACTATTCTTTTTTATGATACGGACAGCCAATTGCAAGCGCGTGATGTGATTCAAGCTGTGCTTGAGGAGGGTTATAGTGCTGCTTTAACTTTAGCGCCAGCAACTCCTGCGTGGATGGCAAGAATAGGGGCTGCGCCCATGAAACAAGGCTTGGACTTGCGTGGTGGTGTCCATTTTCTGTTGGAAGTTGATTTAGATGGTGTTGTCGCACGACGCATTGAAAGTATTATGAGAGACATTAGCCAGAATTTGCGGGAAGCACGCATACGCTACACCCAAATTAGCTCAACGGATGACCATGCCATTATTATTCGCTTCACAGATACGGTTGCTACGAAAAATGCTTATGTTGCAATCGAAAGAAATTTTATTGATTTAACGGTCACTTGGTCGGACAGTGCAAATGAAAATACTTTGCGGGTTAGGCTATTGCCTTCCGAGTTGCGTAATATACAACAAAACACACTTGATCAAACGGTATCGATCTTACGCAATCGTGTCAATGAATTAGGGGTTGCTGAAGCGGTTGTGTTGCAACAAGGTAACAACCGGGTTTCGGTTGATTTACCTGGGATCCAAGATGCTGTGCGTGCCAAGCAAATTCTTGGTGGCACAGCAACACTTGAATTTCGTCTGGTTGATATTGATGGTGATGCGGCTGCTGCACAGACTAGTACGGTTCCGATGGGATCTAGGGTGTACACTTACCAAGGACAACCTGTTTTGCTGAAAAATCAAGTGATCCTAAGTGGTGATTCTATTATTGGTGCAGTATCGAGCTATGATCAACAAACCGCTAGCCCAGCAGTAAGTATCCAGTTAGGGGGAGGTGGAGAGAGTTTATTCACCCGTGAAACACGAACAAATATAGGCAAGCCAATGGCGATTGTTTTTGTTGAAACCAAGGGTAGCAGTGAGCTTGTCGATGGTGAAATTACTTACTCTAGTGAAACCAGCGAACGTGTTATTAGTGTTGCTACGATTCAAAGTGCGCTCGGAACTAATTTTCAGATTACGGGTCTAACTGATCAGCAGGAAGCACGTGATTTAGCTTTACTATTGCGTGCTGGTGCTTTACCAGCAGCAATTTACCCGGTAGAAGAACGTACTGTTGGTCCCACCCTGGGCCAGGAAAATATTCAGCGTGGTTTAATTTCGCTTGAAGTGGGCATGGCGATGGTACTTCTTTTTATGGTGTTATATTATCGTGTGTTTGGTTTGATTGCAGATATTGCTTTATGCTTGAATTTGATATTTTTGGCTGCGATATTATCGATTATTGATGCCACGCTGACCTTGCCAGGGATTGCCGGTATTGTATTGACAGTGGGTATGGCAGTGGATGCGAATGTTTTAATTTATGAACGTATTCGTGAAGAATTGCGTAATGGTGCTTCGCCACAAGCTGCGATATATACTGGCTATGAACGTGCATTTGGTACGATCATTGATGCTAACGTAACGACGCTTATTGTTGCTCTCATTTTGTTTGCGTTGGGAAGTGGACCAGTGAAAGGTTTTGCGGTGACGCTATCAATTGGCTTGTTAACTTCAATGTTTACAGCAGTTGCTTATACGCGCGGCATAGTAAATCTTATGTATGGACGTAGATCAGTAAAAAAATTATCGATTGGGATATAAAGCGTGGAATTTTTCAAAGCTAATTTAAATATTAATTTTATGGGGTTACGCTCTATCACTGCGGTGATCTCCGCCATACTCCTTATTGCTGCGCTTGCAGCCATTTTAATAAATGGTTTAAAGTGGGGTTTAGATTTTACTGGTGGTACGCAATTTGAAGTGGCTTATGCAGATCGGGTAAACATTTCTGAAGTGCGGCAACAATTAGTGGCTCAAGGATTTAGGGACCCTCAAGTCATCAGCTATGGTACTTCAAGAGAAATTTTAATTAGCATTGCACCTAGAGACGAGTTAGATCAGGCAACGATGCTGACGCGCCTGAAAGAAATATTGCCAGAGAATGCAAAGGTAAAACGCGTTGAGTTTATTGGCCCACAAGTGGGAAAAGAGTTAGCGGTTAAAGGTATTCTAGCAATTATTGTTGCTATGATTGGCACAATGATTTATATTGCACTGCGCTTTGAATATCGCTTTGCAGTCAGCGCTATTATTGCATTGATTCATGATCCTCTACTTATCGTCGGCGTTTTCGCATTTTTACAAATTGATTTTGACTTAAAAACACTTGCCGCCTTGCTTGCCGTGATTGGCTATTCGCTGAATGATACCATTGTGGTTTTTGACCGCGTGCGGGAAAATTTTCGTAAGCTCCGTCGCATGTCACCGATTGAGGTGATGAACCGCTCCATTAATCAAACTCTGTCGAGAACAATCATGACTTCTGTGCTTACCTTGATGGTTGTTGTTGCTCTGTTTGTTTATGGTGGTGAAACCATTCGTGGCTTTTCATTAGCACTTACTATTGGTATTGTTGTTGGTACTTATTCTTCAGTCTATGTTGCTGGTTCACTCGCTATTTTACTTGGTTTAAAGAGAGAAGATCTGTTGCCGATAGCTAAGGATAATTTGGGAGAAGAACCTTAAGGAACGGTCACGAAATAACTTCCGGTTTTTATCTTCACCTTCATATCACCTTGAATCGTTACT
>JAZGGN010000060.1:0-6049 GCA_036480475.1 Gammaproteobacteria bacterium | reverse complement strand
CCAGTGTAACAGCGCTCTCTCATCTTTATCCAAAACATACTTTTTCAAGGCTTGCTCAACAACATGACCCATTGATAGTTGCTCAAAAAAACGTGCGTCTATTTTGTCAATGCTCATATTTTCTATTTGCATGCTAATCATTGTGTTGGCAGCATCAATACGTCGCAATGCTTGTTTGTTTAAACTTTTTATTTTGTCGTAGATTGGTTCTCCTTCTTCTTTTGCAATCAATTTTTCCTGTTCCGCTTTTTGGTAACCTTCATTGAGTTTTTCTGCCGCTTTTAACAAAGAATCTAATAAATTCTTTATTCCTGCTAACGGCGTTTTCATTTCATGAGAAATGCTTGCGGCAGTCACTTTTAATGCCTGCATTAATTGGCGAGCCGCTTCTTTTTCTGCCGTAATATCGATCGTGATACATAATAGCCCAACAACTTCTTCATTGTGAAGCAAAGGTCTTTTCTCAGTTCGGAAGCAGCGATCTTTACCCATAAGGTAAGCCCAGTCTTCAGAAACAAGTGATTTCTGACTGTCCATTACTTCTTTGTCTTCTAAAATAATTTTCTTCAGCAAATCAGGATCCCAATCTAATTCTTCATCCGTTTTTCCGATGATCTCATTGACATCCTTGCGATCTAGCATGACAGCATATTTATCATTACAACCAATAATAAGCCCGTTAGTGTCCTTCCAATAAACGTAACCAGGCATTTTTCTAGTAATTTCAGCTAAGAATTTAGGATCATGCCAAAATTCTTTATTTTTATTGCCCATTAAATTTTCTCCCCACGTGATCCTAGAGGATCATCCTTTCACACAAATTTTAGGCCGCAACAAGGCCACCCGCTTCGCTAACTTAGCTTGCTCGGTTGCTGTCACCACCAAATCAACGTCTTTATAAGCGCCAGGGGCTTCTTCAGCCACATCGCGCATTGAGCGACTACGAATCAAAATGCCTCTACCTGCTAATTCATCGATCACATCACGACCACGCCAGCGCTTCAATGCCTGACGTCGGCTCATTGCACGCCCTGCCCCATGACAAGCAGAAGAAAATGCGCGATTATTAACTTCGCTCTCACCGACTAAAATATAAGATCCTGTCCCCATACTGCCTCCCACAATCACGGGCTGACCTACAGAACGATAGCGCAAAGGAAGATCGGGATGATTTGGCCCAAATGCTCGTGTGGCGCCTTTGCGATGGATATAAACTTCACGGGATTGCCCTTCAACATTATGACGCTCAATTTTGCAAGTGTTGTGTGACACATCAAATAAAGTATCGACATTCACTTTTGGGAAAATCAGTTCAAACGATCCGCGCGTTAAATGCGTTAAAATTTGCCGATTGGCGAGCGCACAGTTAATCGCGGCATGCATCGCACCAATATAGCGTTGACCCTCCTCTGACTTGATCGGGGCACAAGCAAGTTCGCGATCAGGTAAACTGAGCCCTAAGCGCTGTGCGGCTTTCGCTAAAATAAGTAAATAGTCGGTGCCAATTTGATGACCCAAACCGCGCGAACCACAATGAATAGATATGATGATCTGATTGACTTCAAGACCAAAAGCTTGTGCGGCAACTTCATCATAAATTTTTTCTACCACCTGCACTTCAAGATAATGGTTTCCTGCGCCTAAAGTACCCATTTCACCACGCTGTCGCTTTTTGGCATGATCAGACACTTGATCAGGCTCCGCATTATCCACACAACCTTGTTCTTCGATATACGTTAAATCTTCTTTGGTCCCATAACCTTGCGCTACTGCCCAACGTGCGCCTTTTGATAGTACGTCATCTATCTGCTTTATACTTAATTGAATGCGACCTTCTTTGCCAATCCCCGCAGGGATCGTTTGAAATAAATGATCCGCCAGTGCTTCCATTCGCGGTTGCAGATCATTGAGCGTTAGATCCGTGCGTAAACAACGTATGCCACAGGAAATATCAAAACCGACACCACCGGCAGAAATAATACCACCCTGCTCGGCATCAAAAGCAGCAACGCCACCAATTGGAAAACCATAACCCCAGTGCGCATCTGGCATCGTCATCGCCGCACCCACCAAACCTGGCAATTGCGCAACATTACTAATTTGCTCTAAGACTTTATCATCCATCTCGGTGAGCAAAGCTAAAGTACCAAACAATGTTACCGGCGCATTGCTTGTTTGATCCACGCTTGTCCAACAACACTCATCCATTTGACGTAACTGATTTAAATCCATTTTTTACAGCTTATTAATAAAATAATCCGGATCTGAATAATCAACCACGACGGGAAAATTGCCATCCGCAAGCGCAACCAATTCTTCACCCACGCCAATAAAAGCAAACCCTAGTGATTCTGCCGCACGTTTATCCCATAAGCGATCACTAACATAAACATGCTTATCATACTGCGAAACTTGGTAATGTGATTGCGCTCTGGCAATGGCAGCTTGGATGATGACATGACGTTCAATACCATCCTCAGTAAATGCTTTGGGCACATCATGATGAATAATATGCGCACAGTTCAATTTCAACAATGCTGAGCGCTGCCACCCGCCGGTGGCTAATGCCACATGCCAATTATCCTGCGAACGGATATGATCAAAAATATTTTCCGCCCCAGCAATGGGTAAACAAGTAGATGCGTTTGCATTGAATTCTTTTTCTAAAGCCGCCACAAATTGATTTTCAATACGTAGCAACTCCTGCGTTGTAGGTGATCGCTGCTGATATTTAATAAAAATTTCTGCCAAAATCCCATTGTCCGTAGAATACTGATAGTCAGGCCAGTTATCATCCAAGTCTTCAATGGATAACTCCTTTTCAATGACTTCTGTAAAAATTTTACTGTCAATTGCATTCGTTTGTGTCAATGTGCCATCAATATCAAATATAATCAGGTTCATTTTAAACGATCCTCTCGTACTTGCCCGTAAGTTTCCCGGGTCATGCCAATGCGATTCAAATAAAAATCTGAGGGTGAATAATCTGCATAATTGATAGTCGTCATCATGCCTGACTCGCTATGAAAGAGTAAATGACAGTGGAAAGCCCAAACCCCTGGATTATCAGCATCAAAAGCAATCGTTACGGTAGAACCCGGTAACACCAGTACCGTATCTTGTTTTACCCCCGATAAACGCTCACCATCAATCGCCACCACTTGAAATACATGACCATGTAAATGCATCGGATGTGACATCATGGTATTATTTTTTAAATTGATTTCGACCCGCTCACCCTCTTTAATAAAAATTGGCTTAACATTAGGCCACAGTTCATTATCGATCATCCATACATAATTTTCCATGCTGCCACCGAGGTTGACGTCTATTACTCGTGACCCTTGGCGCGATTGGGGTGGCTCTAACGGCGTTTTTGCCTGAAAATTCTTTTCCTGCTCATTATTAAAAGCCGGTGCAACTTCTTCTGTATCCGTACTTAAAGCCAAATCACTTTCATTCTCAGTTGTTAAGATTAATCCGGTTTGCATGTTTGTCCCTTCACCCTGAGCTAAGATCGGAAAACTGCCACCTTGTGCTGGCATCGTCAGTAGAATGTCGATTCGCTCAGAAACCCCCAGTTGAAATTGACGACCTTCTACCGGTTCAATGTCTTCCCCATCAATGGCCACGGCGATACCGCTTAACTCGCCTAAATTAATATAAAAATTCGTGCTGCTGGAGGCATTAATAATACGCAAGCGCACTTCTTCTTCGGCATTGAACTTAAACACGTCAGGATCATCCAAAGTTCGCCGATTCGTCAGAAAGACATCATAGTCAATATCCACTAAGTCTTCAGCACCATGCGCTGCCATATCCATGTCCATATCCATGCCTTCGCGCAAACCCATCAATATTGCTTCAGGATCCTCAAACGTAAAATCTTGCAGCAACATTATCACTTCTTTTTCATTCTCTAATGATGCCGTCTCCTCAGGATAGAGGATCAATGGTGCCGCCATCAATAATTGCTCTTGTGTCCCTAGATGCGAATGCATCCAATACGTACCGGACTGCACTAAGGGAAAGCGATAATACGCCTCCTGACCAGAAGCTATCGGAAGTTGATTCACAAAAGGCACACCATCCTCCTCATTCGGGAGAATTAAACCATGCCAGTGGAGTGCGGTTGCTTGTCCAGTTTTATTTTGTACAATAATATCAAAATCTTCCCCTTTACGTCCTCGATAACCGACGGTACCATCTGCTTGCACAATATTAAATGTTTTGACTTGCTTGCCGTTGACGGTGATTTCTTGCTCAACAACCTCTAAAGTCGTTGACTGCTTCGTCCCAGCTTTTTGGTCGCAACTCGCGAGCAACCATGCCGGCAGAATTAAAATACTTAATAATAAAAGCTTCCTCATATTTTTAACTCCCCTTTTAGGTCGTGTTTTGATAAACTAAGTCGCTATTTTACATGGATTTTGCAGTAAAGCCTACTGCAATCACTTAGTGCACTGAATTTTATAGTTTTTTTAGAATGACTTTTTAGGAGAGTAACATGCATAATGAAGCGATTGAATATCAAGCCAATGGGGTCAACTTGAAAGGACACATTGCTTACGATCCAAACCAAAGTGGCAAACGACCTGCCGTCTTAGTTGTCCATGATTGGAGTGGCTGTAGTGAATTTGCACAACAGGCTGCCCAGCGTATTGCACAACTGGGCTATATCGGCTTTGCTGTTGATATGTACGGTGAAGGCAAAATTGTCAGTAGCATCGATGAAAAAATGGAACTCATGCAACCTTTATTGGATGACCGTCCGCAACTACTGAGTCGCATGCAAGCGGCTTTGCAAACCATCACTGGCTTTGAGCAGACGGACACCAACAAAATAGCATCAATGGGCTTTTGCTTTGGTGGCTTATGTTCACTCGATCTCGCCCGCAGCGGTGCTGACATCATCGGTGCCGTCAGTTTTCATGGCGCACTGACACCACCACCCGCTGACAATGCAGAAATTAAAGCTAAAATACTGGTCTTACATGGTTATGATGATCCAATGATCCATCCAACACAAGTGACCGCATTCATCGATGAAATGAAACAAGCAAAAACTGATTGGCAAGTACACAACTATGGCAATACCCAACATGCCTTTACCAACCCGCAAGCGAATATGCCAGATATGGGTATTATCTATAATCCCTTGTCTGCACAACGGTCGTGGCAAAGTATGGAAAATTTTTTTACTGAGATTTTTGCGGAGTAAAACATACGAGCAAACCTCAGTTCGGAATAAGAGGAGTAATAGCATCATCCTCAGCAGCAACACTATCACTGCCCTCTGTACTTATAATAGGCTCATCTTCTAATGGTGCTTTAAGCTCATTATCACTACCATCATTTTTAGAATCACCGCCCTCTGCACGACAAATAAACTCTAATAATTTCTGTTCCGTTGATGAGTCTTCCCTATCTCTAATACCATTGAGCCTTCCCACTGATATTTTGTAAGCTTGTGCTGCAGAAATTTGACGTTTGAGTATATTAAAGCGACGATAATTTTTATAAAGTTCTAAAGGGATACTGAACACAGCAGCACCACCAGCAAGAGTCTCAAACAACATCAACGACTCAACAAGTTCATTAGCTCCCGATGCACTCAGCTCTAAAAGTTCAGAACCTAATGCAGCAACATGCACACCTTTGGTTATTATTGACTTTTCTTTTGGATCTAAAGCACGCTTGAAACTAACCAAGTCATGTTCATATGACTCTTTCTCTGAATGTCGAGGGATTTTCAGATTTGAAAGCACATCCGATAAAGCAATAAATCTTTCTAGGACTATAGAATCAGAATTAGGGTTAGATTCAACAAACCTACGCAATTTTTTTGACCTTGTAAAAAACATTTGCTTATGTCTATCAGAACGAGAATAAAAACGAGAATGAGAATGACCTTGCTGTTGGTTGCGTAATAAGATGAAGAAGATCACTCAATAAGATGATCGCGATCGGACTTTTTAGGTTTTCCGCACCGAATAAAGAGTTTTACTAGAGTGATCGCGATGAGTCAAGATTTACTGTTGCTTAGGCT
>JAZGGN010000059.1:0-2283 GCA_036480475.1 Gammaproteobacteria bacterium | reverse complement strand
CTGGGGGTAACCACCGCGAGTATTGCTACGGCAGCTGTGGCACCACTTTCGGAAGCCGTGTACATGTTGCCGATCACTCGTCCGGCATCACCATGGCAACGTGGCGCTTTATTATTTCGTTCAACAGATGGTAAGCCGTGGCCATTCCAGCCTGGTTCCAGTCAGCAAACCACATGGATTGACTTAGTGTACGCACGCCCAGGCTCGGGTAAATCTGTTTTATCCAATGCCATCAATTTAGCTTTGTGTTTATCTGCCGGCTTAATTCGTTTGCCGAGAATTTCTATTATCGATATTGGTCCTTCGAGTAGTGGTTTGATTTCCTTACTTAAAGAAGCCCTGCCGCCGGCACAACGTCATTTAGTGGCTTATCATCGTTTACAAATGACTCAAGAATATTCTATCAATCCTTTTGATACGCAGCTAGGTTGTCGTTATCCAATGCCGTCAGAACGTGCATTTTTAGTCAATTTTTTAACTTTGCTGACGACGCCATTGGGTGCTGATAGGCCCTATGATGGTATTGCGGATTTAGCGGGTCTTGTCGTTGATGAAATGTATAAAAGCTTAGCAGATGATGGTAATCCATATGAATATGCCTTTGGCATTGAATTATTAATCGATGGTATTTTAGATGAGATTGGCTTTGTTAGGGATCAGAAAACAACGTGGTGGGAAGTCGCCGATTCTTTATTTATTGCAGGCTTTGCCCATGAAGCCATGTTGGCGCAACGCTATGCGATGCCTTTATTAGCGGATGCGACTTCAATTTGTCGTTTGCCAGCGATAGAAGATCTATATGGTCAAGTCAAAGCACCGACCGGAGAAAGTTTGATCTCTGCATTTACTCGTATGATTTCAAGTGCCGTACGCGAATATCCAATTCTATCCAGAGTAACCAGCTTTGACTTAGGCGATGCTCGTGTTGTTTCTTTGGATTTAGATGAAGTTGCTAAAAGTGGTGGAGATGCTGCTGATAGACAAACTGCCGTCATGTATATGTTAGGGCGTTATGTCTTGGCGCGGCATTATTATTTGACGACTGAATCAATCATGCGTGTGCCGGAGCAATATAGAGCATATCATAATGCGCGTATTGAAGAACTGCAAGATGATCCCAAGCGTATCGTTTATGATGAATTTCATCGTACTGCGAAATCGCAAGCCGTGCGCGATCAAGTCATTGTTGATATGCGGGAAGGTCGGAAATGGAATGTGCAAATTGCCTTACTTTCTCAATCAGTGGAAGATTTTGATCGGGTCATGATTGAGTTCGCTACTTCGATCTATGTGATGGATGCCGGTCCGACACAAGCGATAGAAAACACTGCGAAAATTTTTGGTTTGTCAGATACTGCTAAAAATGCATTGCGTACTCGCGTACATGGTCCACGAAAAGAGGGTGCAACTTTCTTAGCGCAATTCTCAACGAAGAAGGGCGTTAATTTACAATTATTGACA
Source organism: Gammaproteobacteria bacterium (assembly GCA_036480475.1). Classification (GTDB taxonomy): domain Bacteria; phylum Pseudomonadota; class Gammaproteobacteria; order JAZGGN01; family JAZGGN01; genus JAZGGN01. The sequence continues at coordinate 822 of JAZGGN010000059.1, read as the reverse complement.
CTCACGCTGGGTCCTAGTGAATTGTGGGCTTTTAGCACTTCTGTGGCAGATGCGCGTTTGCGTGATCTATTATATCAACATTTAAAACCGGCAGAAGCTCGCCGAGTTTTGGCTAGAATTTTTCCTGACGGATCCATCAGTGAAATTGTGGAACAACGTTTGGCAAAGCTGCGTGAAGGCTCAACATTTTTAGCTGAAGAAGCCCGTGAAGGTGTCGTCGATGAAATACTCAGACAAATTCTTGAGGCTTATGCAGAAAATCCAGATGTGCAATTCTTGCCGACGAGTTAGGAGGTATTTATGATAAAGACGACACTAAAATCACTGGCCGTATTTTGTGGTAGTAGTTCTGGCAATCAATCTTCATATGAAAATGTAACCCAGCAATTTGCTGAAGCTATGGTTGATGCGGGGATCACTTTGGTTTATGGCGGGGGCAACGTGGGTTTAATGGGCGTGCTCGCTAAAGCTGTATTAAATAAAGGTGGACAAGCCATTGGCGTTATTCCAAAAATATTAGTAGAAAAAGAACTTGCATATGTCGGCTTAACGCATCTACACATCGTCGATTCAATGCATGAAAGAAAAGCTCTTATGGCAGAACTCTCACAGGGGGTTGTGTTATTGCCAGGCGGATTTGGATCGCTGGATGAATTTTTTGAAATGCTGACTTGGAGCCAACTTAACTTACATAGTAAACCCTGTGGCATTTTAAACGTTGAGCATTATTTTTCAGATCTTATTAAATTTTTGGATCATGCAGAGCAGCAAGACTTTGTAACCTCTGAGCATAGAGAAATGATTATGATCACTGATTCCCCC
>JAZGGN010000058.1:0-7613 GCA_036480475.1 Gammaproteobacteria bacterium | reverse complement strand
ACTAACGATTAAAAACAGTAAGCCAAATAAGGCCGAAGATAGGTTTTTTGTAAATTTAAGCATCATGGTACCTCACATAATCCAGCGTCTCTTTTCGCTGTGGTTGTTTAAATAATTGCTCAGTGGTGCCGTGCTCGATAATTTCGCCTTGCTGCATGAAGATAACATGGTCGGCAATACGTTGTGCTTGGCTGAGATTATGAGTCACAATCACTAGGGTGTAGCGCTGGGACAATTGTAGCAATAATTTTTCAATTTTTTGGCTGGAAATCGGATCGAGAGAAGAAGTGGGTTCGTCTAATAAAATGATTTCTGGTTGTATTGCCAGTGTTCTCGCAATACATAAGCGTTGTTGCTGACCGCCAGACAAAGCGTCAGCGGGTTGGTGTAGTTTATCTTTAACCTCATCCCATAAAGCAACTTGCTTGAGTGCATTGATCACTTGTTTGGTTAATGCAGCCCGGGAAATTTTTTGGTGTATCTTAAGGGCGAAAGCTATATTTCGAAAGATACTCATTGGGAAGGTGGTTGGCTTTTGGAAGACCATGCCAATACGGGTACGTAGTTTATTGACATTGCACGTACTTGCTAAAATATTTTCATTGCCTAAGAGTACTTCGCCACTGGCTTTTTGTTTGGCGTGTAAATCGAAAATACGATTAAGGGTTCTAAGTAAGGTAGATTTCCCTGATCCTGATGGCCCAATGATGGCGGTGATTTTTTTATCGGGGATATCTAAATTAATGTCTTTCAGGGTTAATTCTTTATCATAGTTGAAGTTTAAATTTTTTATCTGGATGGCAGGGATCGAAGCTTGATCATTAGCTTGTGGCATAAGAATATCAATTTGATCACTTCTTACTGGCGCTGACTCGTTTATCGGTAGTGTGGCTGTGTTCATGAGTGTTTCCTCGCTTGTAGAAAATAATGGCTAATAAAACTAGTAATTAATATGAAACAAGTAATAATCAAGGCACCGGCCCAAGCCAGTTGTTGCCAGGATTGATAGGGGCTTAAGGCATATTGAAAGATAACCATCGGTAAATTCGCCATCGGCTGATTTAAATTAAGACTCCAAAATTGATTGCTTAATGCCGTGAATAATAAGGGCGCAGTTTCACCCATGACCCTGGCAATGGCCAGTAAAATGCCGGTAATGATCCCTGGGCGTGCTGCACGCGATAAAATCATTAAGGTGATCCGCCAGCGTGGGACGCCTAAGGCAATGCCAGCTTCACGTAATTGTACCGGGACCAGTTGCAACATATCTTCGGTATTGCGTGTGATGATGGGCAAAGCAATAATTGCGAGTGCGAGGGCACCGCTATACGCTGAATAGTGACCAACACGGCTAATGACAATGGCGAAAATAAATAGACCGACAATAATAGAAGGGACACTCAACAGCAGATCATTTGCAAATTGAACAATACGCGCCAGACGGCGCTTTTGGCCATATTCGACTAAATAAACGGCCGTTAAAATGGCAATAGGCGTCGCTAATAAAATAGCGAGTGTTGTAATCACCAGACTGCCAACGATGGCATTGGCTAAGCCCCCTTGTCCCCCTGGTGAAGGCGTTGAAGCAAAAAACAATTGCCAATTAATTGCCCCGCCACCTTTCGTGATCAAGGTTGTAAAAATAGAGATCATAAAGCACAGTGCGATGATCAAGCTGAGGACGCAAGCGCTTATAAAAAGTATATTTTTAAAAGATCTTAAATTTGTCATAAGCTTCACAATCGTTCCTTAGTATAACTTTTAAGGATCCACCGTGCTAAAAATATTGTTGCCATGGTAATGACAAATAATACTAAGCCCAAGGCCATCAAGGCTGAGGGATATAGCGTGCCTGCGGCATCTGCGAATTCATTGGCTATTGTTGAGGATATCGTTGTTCCTGGTGCAAACAAACTGGATGAAATTTTATGTGCATTACCAATGACAAAAGTCACGGCCATTGTTTCACCCATAGCGCGGCCTAAGCCTAACATCATTGAACCAGCAATGGCACTGCGTGAATAGGGCAGGATAATTGCGTGAAATACTTCCCACAACGTGGCACCCGTCGCAAAAGCGGCTTCTTTGATGGCCATTGGGATCGCAGAAAAAACATCAGTGAGCATGGAGGTCATGAATGGAATGAGCATCAGGGCGAGAATAATACTGGCCGTTAATATACCGATCCCTAAGGGGGCGCCAGCAAATAATATATTGAAAAGCGGTAGTGCGCCTAAAGTATTTTGCAACATGGGTTGAATGGTATTTGCCATGATTGGTGCAAATACGAATAAGCCCCACATGCCAAAAATAATACTTGGGATCCCCGCCATCATATCAAAAGTAATGCGCAAGGGTTTGTAAAGCCAGGCGGGGGCAATTGCATTGATATAAAATGCGATGGTAATACTGAAAAAGCCCGCAATCACCATCGCAATCGCTGCTGTCACCAAAGTGCCATAAACAGCAGCTAATACGCCAAATTGTTCTCCAGGCGGATCCCAAACATTGCTGGTGAAGAATTGCGCGCCTAAAACACGTAGTGCTTCATTGCTGTGGATGAATAAAGCAAATAAGATGGCACACAGGATCCCAATGAGTGATATGGCACATATTTTTGCGCAATAGGCAAATTTGTCCGTTTGATAACGTTTATTTGCCGTATTAATAAGTAGACTAGGGGAAGTCGACATTTTGTATATTCGCTGATTGGTTTGTCCAGGTTTGTTCAACGAGTTTATATACAGGCTCAGGTATAGGCACATAATCTAAATCACGTGCAGTCGTTGCGCCACTTTCGTAGGCCCATCTGAAAAATGTATATAAGGCTTCCAATTTTTCGGTTTCTTCGAAGCGGCTTGATAGCAAGACAAAGGTTGTCGCAGTGATAGGCCAGCTTTGTTCACCAGGTTGGTCTGTAAGCAGCAAATAAAAATTCTCTGCGTCTTGCCAATTCGCATTAACGGCCGCTGCAGAAAATGTTTCGAAGGTGGGTGTGACTGCAACACCGGCCTGATTAATTAATTGTGTGTAGTTTAAACCATTCTCAGCGGCATAAGCGTACTCAACATAGCCGATAGAGCCTGCAACTGTTTGTGCATAAGCCGCAACACCGGCATTACCTTTGGCACCAATGCCTGTTGGCCAATTTAATGAGGTACTAACGCCCATGGTTTCCCGCCAATCTGAATCAACTTTCGCTAAATAATCTGCAAAATTATAAGTTGTGCCAGAACTATCCGCGCGATATATCACCGCAATTTCAATATCGGGTAAATCTAACTCTGGGTTTAATATCGCAATGCGTTCATCATCCCATTGGCGAATGTCACCTTGATAGATACTTGCGATGGTTTGACCATCTAAGAGGAGTTGTCCTTGATCTACCCCAGGGATATTGACAACCATGATGATCCCACCCATGACGATAGGAAATTGTATGAGATTCGATTCTGCTAACTCATCGGCCTCTAGAGGTTGGTCAGACGCAGCAAAATCGATCGTACCTGCCTTAATTTGACGTTGGCCGCCACCCGATCCAATGGATTGATAATTGATTTGTATTCCATCAAGCTGTTGATAATCCTCAGCCCATTTTGACATCACTGGGTAGACAAAGCTTGAACCTGCACCGGTGAGCCGCTTGGTTTTTTGCTCACTTTCTGAACATGCAGATAAGCCAATCGTGATTATGAGAAGGGTAGCAAGTGCCAATAGTTTGGTGTTTAAGCGTGTTTTCATGGAGCACCTCTTTTTTAATTTCGTATGCACTCATCCCTTAGTCAACCAATTACCTTTTCAATCCTTAAGCAATAACATGGGTGTCAGTATATCAAAGACCTAATGACAACCAGATGGCGCGAACTTTACAGTTTTATGACAAAAGGGATTATTGCTTGTTTTTTCTAGGTTTAACCTAGAAAAGGTAGTTGCAGACAGATAAATCGTGCAGCTATTTGATTCAGATAGCGTAATAAAAAAATGCGTGGTCACCTTTTTGGTAATGAGCACTTTTTTTATATAGTTAGATGACTCAAAGAGTTGCGCGAGTTGCTGGCTGTCAACTGCTTTTTCTAGGTTTAATTGAATAATCCTGATCCGCTTTGAATTTCTGCTATAATGCTGCTTATTTATAGGTCTGGGATCTGACTGTAGGGGCAGTTTGTGACACGCTCTAGAGCCCTGGGCTAAAAACCTAATTGTGAAGAGTACAGTATGGTAACACGAGTATTAATTGTTGATGATGAAGCGCCGATCCGTGATATGGTACGTTTTTCTTTGGAATTATCGGGTTACGAAGTCTTAGAGGCAGACGATGTTAAAACCGGCATGGCGCTTATTGATGATTGTGATGTTTTATTGCTCGACTGGATGCTCCCGAATCAATCGGGTATTGACATGATCAAGCGGCTGCGGGCACATCAAAAAACGCAGGACTTACCGATTATTATGCTCACTGCGCTTGCTAAAGAAGATAGCAAGGTGACAGGTTTAAAAGCAGGGGCAGATGACTATATTGTTAAACCTTTTTCTCCACGGGAATTGATTGCCAGAATAGAAACTTTACTAAGGCGGATAAAAAGTAAGAAACAGGGCAGATCTGCGGATAACGAGGACTTAGAGGTGGGTGATATTCGTATTGATAGTGAAGGTCACCGCGTTTATCTCAAGGGAGAGCTAGTCAAAACCGGGCCGATGGAATACAAGCTACTGTACTTCCTTATGGGGCGCCCAGGTAAAGTCTTTAGCCGTCAACAACTGTTAGATTACGTTTGGGGCAATGTGTATATCAATGAACGTACCATTGATGTTCACATTCGTCGTTTGCGTAAAATGCTCGCGCAAAAAGATTGCCAAGATTATATTCGCACGGTACGTGGATCGGGTTACCGCTTTAATCATCCCGAGGAAGGTTAGAGATGCCTGCACTTGCTTATACTGATAATTTAATTAAACACCTTGCTGACGTCATCATTTATTTAAATGCAGATTATACGATTGATACTTGGAATGCAGGTGCTGAAGAGCTTTTACAATTGTCACGCAAGCAGCGTGGTGAAGCGATTGATACTGTTGTAAAAGCAGAAGGCTTTACAACTTACTTAAATGATCCTAAAGATCCATTTCGATGTACTTTAGTCAATAGCCATGGTGAGCGCACTTTAGTTTTTATATTATTACCATGGGAAAAATCGGGTTTTATGCTCATTGCTAAAGATATGTCAGCAAATTATCGTTTGGATAGAGTGCGGCAGGATTTTGTGGCCAACGTTTCACATGAATTGCGTACGCCACTGACGGTCATTCATGGTTATTTGGAAGCTTTGTTGGATCATTCTGCCACTGAAAATGGCGATATGTTGAATGTGCTGGGTGTGCTACAACAGCAGACGGTACGCATGAAAAATTTAGTTGAAGATTTATTATTATTATCCCGTTTGGAAGGGCAATCTCTGAGCAGTGATAGCCAGCAATTAGCGCAAGTGCCGCAACTCTTACAAATCATTTGTAAAGATGCAGCTTCGCTGAGTAACAATCAGCATCGCTTTATTTTGGATATTGATCCAGATTTATATATTTGCGGCAAAACCAGTGAACTGCGCAGTGCTTTTAGTAATTTAGCGGTTAATGCCGTGCGCTACACGCCGAAGGATGGCGTCATTACGATCCGCTGGTATCAAGATAAAACAGGCATACACTTCGTTGTTGAAGATACTGGTCCAGGGATTGAACAAAAACATATTCCACGTTTAACAGAGCGCTTTTACCGTGTTGATAAGGGTCGCTCACGCGATGTCGGTGGCACAGGTTTAGGCTTGGCGATTGTAAAACATGTGTTATTGCGTCATCAGGGTCGCTTACGCATTAAGAGTCAAGTGGGGGTTGGGAGTAAATTTCGTTGTAGTTTCCCGCTGCCTAAGGTGTCTTAATGCACAGGAACAGTTACCGCTGATCAAGCCTGTATTGAACTTGATTCAGTCTTCAGGGTTGGCGAATAATTTTCTGTAACTGCTTTTTCTATACTCATCATGGTTAGGTTAAGACGCCACCGCGAACGGCACCTGGTTCGGTGCAGTGAAATAGCGGTAAAAGTAAAGGTGATAAGGGACTACTATTAGGTACAGATAACCACAAGCGCAACAAGTCACGTTTGCGTTCAGGCTCATCAAAATCTACAAATGCTGAACGTGTATGATAAATAATATGATTATTCACAAACATAATGTCACCGGGTTCAAATGGTAGTATCTTGTGGAATTTTGGATTATTCGTTAACTCATCAATCGCATCAAAGGCAGAAATTTGCTGCTGAGTTAATCGAGGTACTTCTGAGTACTCTTGAGCTTGTTCTATAAATAGTCGCAACCATTTGCTTGAGAAATAGCCTTGATATTGCGTAAACACCGGTATGATAAAGTAATTTTTTTCCTGTTGATTACCCCAGCCTTGGCGCTTCCAGTGAAATAGCGTATAGAGCGTTTGCACTAATTTTTCGTCAATCTGTAACAGAGCATTATGAATGCTAGCAGAGCTGACGATACGACTGACTGCGCCAGATTTGGCTTTTTTCACACACAAAAGTGCTGTTACATCACAGGAGTCTGTATGATAAACCAGCGCCCCTTTCATATTGGTGCCTCTGTTAACTGCCCCTGTTTTATAACCTTGATCTTGAACATGCATAATAATCTCACCTTGTTTATTTTGAGCAACAGGTGTTCCCATTATGTGTCCTAAAATCAATAATGCGATTTCTAAATCTACTCGATCGATAGTATCTAAGGGAAAGCCTCGTAATCTAAAAAAGCCAAGATCGCATTCTAAGCGGTTAGCAATCCTAGTTAAGAGTGCTTGGCAAGTGGGTAGTTTAAGCAGACGATAATTGGCTTTATCATTGTGTTTTTTAAGTGTTGCAACAGCAACGAGCAATTCATCAATACATTGCTGAGTAAATTGATCTTGCCAACGTGCATCATCAAGCAGGTCATTGTTTTGCCATGCAGGATTTGAGGTGATGGGTCTAATGTTATTTGCTAAAGCTTGATCTTTCATAAATGTGTCTAATTATTTTTTCTAGGGTCGTCGATGGACTGATCGGGCAGAGCCTTGGTCTGTTGCCAAGATTATCATTTCACTAATATTAACGTGCGCCGGTCGAGTGGCACAGTAAATCACAGCATCCGCAATATCTTTAGGCGATAAAGGCGTCATGCCTGCAAACGTCGCTTGTGCTTTTTGTTCGTCGCCATGAAAGCGCACATGATAAAATTCCGTGTGGGTAATGCCAGGGTCAACAGAGCTAACGCGAACCTTAGTGCCCAATAAATCCATTTTTAAACCGCGACTGATCACATTCACTGCATGTTTAGTCGCGCAATAAACCGCACCTTTGGGATAGACTTCATGTCCAGCAGTCGACCCAATGTTGATAATATGACCGCTGTCGCGTTTAACCATCGCCGGTAAGAGTGCCTTAGTGACATAGCCGTAATAATTCATCAAAATAAATTAGGGAGCGGCATTGCTTTATAGAATCAATGAGATAGAATTCTTTCCATAAAAAGAACCATTCACCCAAAGGGTGAAACAAAGAGGTGAAAGTAATGGTGAGA